>CAYROI010000013.1:0-14233 GCA_964425835.1 uncultured Methylococcaceae bacterium | reverse complement strand
TGGGCTTGTTGTTGTAATAAGTTTTGATATTGTTGCTGATAGTGCGAATCTTTTTTAGCTAATTCATTATTATATTTTTTTTGAATATCAGCTTCTATTTGGTGATGTAAAATATCGTTAACATCAATTTGATAACCACATTGGGGACAAGCAATATTACTATTTTGTTGATTCATATAATGATCCTATAGCTTTTAAATAAAAACCTCTGCCAGCATGACATAAAATTTTCAAAAAATAATTCAAGCACTCTTTGTTATTTTTGTAATCTACCTCTGATGTTATAAAATCCTGTCTTTATTTGTTAGAGGTATTAGTCGTTTCTACCGTGTTAAGAGAGCAAGGTTGTCAAGTTATTGATTTGTGTTGAGTTAAAAATAAAAAGTCGAGGGGCTTCCTAGATTAGCGAACATCGGCAAAACCCTCGCCTCGAGGGTCACTTGCCGCTTTTAATTCGCCCGTATTTTTTATTAATTCTACCGCCTGCATATTTCCATAGCGATAGCCTCTATTTTTTAATTTATGTCCTAATTTTTTAAGTGATTTTTTTTCAGTTTCATTAAAACTATTAGGTTCATGCAAAATTTCATCGGGTAAATATTGATGATGAAAACGAGCTAATTTAACCCATGAATCAGGCGAGTGACCTTCTGCAAAATCTAATATCGCTAATAAAATTATTGAGGTAATACGACTGCCATCAGGCGTGCCTAGTACCCCAATATGATTAGAATCTTCCATAAACGTTGGGGTCATACTCGATAACATCCGCTTACCTGGTGCAATCGTATTTGCAAGCCCACCAACCAAGCCATAACCATTTGCCTCACCTACGTGACTTACAAAATCATCCATTTCATTATTTAAAACAATCCCTGTATCTTTTACAACAACTTTTGCGCCAAATGGATAATTGATACTTAACGTTGCCGCAACCCGATTCCCTTCACGATCAATAATTGAAAAATGCGAAGTATCTGCCCCTTTTATGTGAAGTGTTTTATTTCCATTTAACGCATCACTTGGCAACGCCTTATCCATTCGAATACTTGTTCTTAACCCTGCGGCATAATCAAGACTTAATAATCGTGCAACAGGCGGGGTAACAAAATCACTGTCCCCTAAATATAATGCTCTATCACGATGTGCGCGCCGCATCGCTTCTACAATTAAATGTGTGCGTTGAATACGATTAAGTGAATTAAAGTCATAAGCGGATAAAATATTTAAAATTTCAGCTAATAAAATTCCCCCTGACGAAGGTAAAGCAGCGCTGGTAACCTTAACCCCTTTATAAAAACTATAGATAGGGGTTCGCTCAACGACTTGATAATTATCTAAATCTTGTTGCGTCCACATGCCCCCTATTTTTTGAACCCCGTCAATTAATTTTTTTGCAATTTCTCCCTGATAAAATCCTGCTTTGCCATAATTTGCAATTTGTTGTAGTGTTTTTGCTAAATCAGGTTGCTTTAATATTGTCCCTTTTACAGGGAGTTGTCCTTTATCTAAAAAAATAGCGGCGGCACTCGGGTCTTTTTGGATGGATTTTAGTCCCATCTTAAGTAATCGTAAATGACGGTCACCTATTACAAAACCCTCAGTAGCATAACGAATGGCAGGGGTGAGTGATTCTTTTAGCGGTAAACGCCCATATTTAGCGGCTAAATGCACGATTGCTGCAGGCATCCCAGGAATAGCTGCGGCTAATGCACCCTCTTTAGATAATTTTTTATCTAAATACATGTCCTTGGACGCGGCTAAAGGCGCTTTTTCTCGTCCATCAATCATGATTTCAAAATTATCTTTTTCACGATGTAATAACCAAAAACCACCGCCGCCTAAACCTGAACTTGCAGGTTCAACTACGGCTAACGCAGCACTAACAGCAACGGCTGCATCGAACGCATTTCCACCTTTCGCTAAAATTTCAAACCCAGCTTCTGTTGCCAAAGGGCTTGCTGTGGCGATCGCCGCTTTTAAACTATTTGCACAAGAAGGGGTTACCCACGTAATAACAATTAATAAAACTAGGCTATTTTTTTTAAACCATTGCTTGAAAGTATTTGACATATCATTATAAATTACGAATTAAACGTTATAGCCTACTTATTATTAGAATGATTATTGAATAATGCTTTATCCTTGCGAGACAAAGATAAAGCGATCTCCCTGAAAATTATTTTAGGCTTTTGCTAATTCAGCACGCATATCATCAATGACTTTTTTATAATCAGGCTGACTAAAAATTGCAGACCCTGCAACAAACATATCTGCACCTGCCGCTTTAATTTCCCGAATATTATCAACTTTTACCCCACCATCAATTTCAAGGCGAATATCAAAACCGCTGTCATCAATTCTTTTTCTCGCCTCTTTTAATTTATCGAGGGTGCTGGGAATAAAAGACTGACCACCAAAACCTGGGTTAACTGACATCAATAAGATAATATCAACTTTATCCATCACATAATCAAGGTAGCTTAAAGGCGTGGCAGGATTAAAGACCAAGCCTGATTTACAACCTTCACCACGAATCATCTGCAACGAACGATCAATATGGGTCGAAGCTTCTGGATGAAAAGTAATCATAGAAGCCCCAGCTTTTGCAAAATCAGGAATGATTCTATCAACAGGCTCAACCATTAAATGCACATCAATCGGGGCTGTTACCCCGTGTTTTCTCAGTGCATCACACACTAAAGGCCCAATGGTTAAGTTAGGGACAAAATGATTATCCATGACATCAAAATGCACAATATCTGCACCCGATTTTAAAACATTATCAACTTCTTCACCTAAGCGAGCAAAGTCTGCGGAAAGAATTGACGGGGCGATCCAATTTTCTAACATTTTTTTATCCTCTTTTAAAATGGCGTATTATAACTTTTCTATTTAGTGGGCGGAACATAACCTTCTGGCATTTCAAAATTTTCTGAAAATAAAAACTTTTCACGTTCAAATTCTAAGAAAGTTCTTGTCTTAGGCTCAAAACTTGCCAGATGATGCTCATTGATAAGCATTGTTTGCATACTCATCCATTCTTGCCAGGCTTGTTTAGAAATATTTTCAAAAATTTGCTGTCCTTTTGCCCCAGGAAAAGGGGGGTTATCTAAACCTTCGGCCTCTGTTTTAAGTTTTGCACAGTAAATCATTCTTGTCATTTTATCGTTCCATAGTTTGTTGCAATAGCTGCTTAATAGGTGCCGCGAGTGCTAAAGTATTAATTTCTTCTGCTTTATACCAGAGAGAATGGTTAGTTTCCATCACAATATTTGTAAGGTTATGACTATAAATAACCAGCGGAGTGTAATCTAAATGATAATGGGTAAAACTGTGTCGCTGTGTTTTTAACGTTTTTTGTTGTTGGATCACAATATTATTTAAACAACACCAATTATTGATAGCCTCGATAGTTTTAAATTCAGGTAAACTCCATAAACCACCCCAAATACCTGTTGGAGGGCGTTTTTCCAGTAAAATTTTCTGTTGATTATTATGCAAAATTAAAAATAGAAGCGTTTTTATCGGCAGTTTCTTTTTCGGTTTAGATGTGGGCAACTCAGCGACAATGCCTTGTGAATAAGCTTTGCAGTTTTCAATTAAAGGACATTGCTCACATTGTGGTTTACTTCGCCTGCATACTGTTGCTCCTAAATCCATGATGGCTTGGGTATAATCTGCCACCCGTACCATAGGGGTATAAAAATGGCTTAGTTCCCATAACTTCTTGTTAACACTCGCTGTGCCAGCCCAACCCGATAAAGCCTGAAAACGGGCTAATACCCGTCTCACATTACCATCTAAAATAGCGGCTGGTTTATTAAAAGCAATGCTGACAATTGCACCTGCGGTTGATAAGCCTATGCCAGGTAAAGCGACGAGTTTTTCAACACGATTAGGAAACGCATCAAGTTTTGTAATAATAATCGCCGTTTTATGTAAGTTTCTCGCCCTCGCATAATAACCAAGCCCTGCCCAATGCTCTAAAACCTCATCTAAGGAGGCGTTCGCAAGGCTCTTAATATCAGGGAACGCTTGCATAAAACGCTGAAAATAAGGAATCACCGTTGTCACTTGTGTTTGCTGTAACATAATTTCTGAAACCCAAACACGATAAGGGCTAACAGGATGTTGCCATGGTAAGTCTTTACGCCCTTGCAGGTCAAACCAAGCTAATAATCGTTGTTGAAAAACATGTGCATTCATTCAATAGTGCAGACAAAATAAAAGGACTGTTTAAAAATATTAAGCAGCCCTTTTAAAATATAAATATCAATTAAACAGATACGCCGTAACTCGAAGCTAAAGGCCCTAAGCCGCCTGCAAAACCTTGACCAACGGCTCTAAATTTCCAGTCACTACCATGTCGATAAAGCTCACCAAAAATCATTGCCGTTTCAACACTTGCATCTTCTGATAAGTCATAACGTGCAATTTCGCTATTATTAGAATCATTCAGAACCCGAACAAACGCATTACTCACTTGACCAAAATTTTGATTGCGAGTTTCAGCTTCATGAATGGTCACCGCAACGACAAATTTATCAACATCACTAGGCACTTTAGTTAAATCCACGGTAATCGCTTCATCGTCACCTTCCCCTTCACCTGTTTGATTATCGCCTAAGTGGGTAATTGAACCACATTCTGAGGTTTTATTATTATAAAAAATAAAACTGTTATCAGATAAAACCTTACCATCGGTTTTTAATAAAAAACCAACGGCATCTAGGTCAAAAGCTGCACCATCGGTTGCCCGAGCATCCCAACCTAAACCAATTTTAATATGGGTTAAGCCGGGGGCTTCTTTACTTAAATTTACATTTCCGCCTTTTGAGAGTGAAACTGCCATTTTTTGCTCCTAGGTTAATATCAATAATTATTGTGGGAGTGAAACCAATTATTTGGTTCACTTGGGAAGGATTCTACTTAAGTTTTAGAAAAAATCTACTCAATCTATGATAAAACTTAATACTAGGTCAAGTTATTAGCAATGATTATGTGATAAATTGGACATTAATTATATTTTTATAAATTATTAAAGGTTTGTTTTGATGTTTAAAAAGTTTAATCTGATTTTCATTTATGCCTTATTAAGCTTATTTTATTGTTCTCAGGCACTCAGTGAAAATAGAACCCCTAAAATAGTGGGGGGAAGAGCTGCCGATACAGGCGCGTGGCCTTGGATGGTTGCACTAACTTATAATCAAGGTAATGAGCCTTTTTGTGGTGCAACCTTAATTGCAAAAGACTGGGTATTAACTGCGGCTCATTGTGTTATAGATCAAACGATTAACAGTATTTCCGTTGTGACTCCTAATCAAACAAACACTGCACCATTAGCAATCAAAAAAATTATTGTTCACCCATTATATGATGCAGAAATATTTAACCATGATTTAGCTTTAATTCAATTAATCAAACCCTCTCAAATCGTACCAATTCAATTACTTTCAGCGCATACAACACAAGATAAAGCAAAAAAATCTGCGATCGCTTTAGGCTGGGGAACAGTATCGGCAACCAAGGCGATTTATCCAACTGCTTTACAACAAATTGAACTCTCTATTATTGATTCAGCTTCATGTGCAATATTTATGGGCGATATTACTGAAAATATGCTGTGTGCAGGTGATATGACTTTTTCAAAAGATACCTGTCAAGGTGACAGCGGCGGACCTTTAATTGTATTCGATAGCGAAAGTAATTCGTGGCGGCAGGCAGGCATTACCAGTTGGGGTTTTGATTGTGTTAAAGTTAATACTTACGGTATTTATACAAAAGTTAAAAATTACACGGCATTTATTTCCAAAACAATTTGTGGTGATAAAAAACCGAGTCCACCTTCACTGGGTTTAACGGTTAATGCTAATTTAGTCACAGCAAGTTGGTCAAAATTAAAGAATGTCTCTGGATACCGTTTACATTACGCCCCTTTTTCAGAACCTGAAACGGTTTATAGTATTGATATGAATAAAGCGACACAATTTTCGATTAAACTTCCTTCGGGTAGTGCTTATTACGTTTCTATTAATAGTTATGTAGACAACTGCCTAAGTGATTATTCAAATACAGGTGCTTTTAAGATTAAATAATAATTGCTTGAAAATATGACAATTTCCCCTCTTTTTTTGAAAAAAAAACCACAACGGATTTTAATGATTAGCTTACGTTTTTTAGGTGATACCTTATTAACGACAGCATTGCTTAATTCATTAAAAAAAGCTTATCCAAAGGCTAAAATTGATGTCCTAGTTTATAAGAGTAATGCGTTAATCTTAGAAAATAATCCCGCTATTTCTAATTATATTATCAGTCCACAAAAACCAACAAAGAAAGATTACCGTCTTTTATTTAAACAAATTTTTCGCCGTTATGATTTGTCTATTAGCACTCAAACAGGGGACAGACCCACCTTATATGCTTTTTTAGCCGCCGCTACTCGGATAGGTTTAGTCCCCAGTAGACAAGAAACAGGGTGGTTTAAACGTTATTTTTTTCAACGCTGGTTGGTGTTTGATGAAGTTAAAACCCACACCGTTTTAGAATTATTACGCCTTTGTCAATTATTAGCCATAGAGCCTGTTTATGAATTAACCCCGCCTTCAACAGCAAAGTGTCCTCATATCACGGCTAAACCTTATGTTGTCATGCACATTATGCCACAATGGCGTTATAAGCAATGGACATCTGAAGGTTGGATTGGTATTGCTAAATACTTAGAACAACAAGAGTTACAAATCGTGTTATCAGGAAGTCCTGCAAAAAAGGAAATGGATTATTTAGCCACTATTCAAAAACAATTTCCAAAAAACACGATTAATCTTGCAGGCCAGCTTTCATTATCGCAACTGGCTAAAGTGATAGAAAAAGCGCAATTATTTATTGGCCCTGATACAGGAATTACGCATCTAGCCGCAGCAACGGGGGTCAAAACTTTAGCTTTATTTGGTCCTAGTGACCCCGTTAAATGGTCACCGTGGCCTAAAAACTATCACGCTAATTTACCACCTTTTCATTCAAAAGGGTGTCAGCAGGTTAATAATATTTATTTAATACAGGGACAAAAATATTGTGTGCCTTGCTATTTAGAAGGCTGTGAAAAGCATCAACAAAGCTATAGTGCTTGTTTAGATGAAATAACGGTCGAAACGGTTAAAAAAACCATTGAAACCGCTTTAAATACCCCCTAAAATTCACGCTATTTTAAGACGGGTAACCCTGATTTAACCCCACTATTTTGCCCTCTATGGCGTAAAAAATGATCCATAATAACAATCGCCATCATAGCCTCAGCAATAGGGGTTGCGCGAATTCCTACACAGGGGTCATGCCGACCTTGAGTGACAACCTCAATGGCCCCACCTTCCGTATTAATACTGCGTCCTGCTAATCTCAAACTTGAAGTAGGTTTTAAAGCAATACGGGCAACCACGTTTTGACCGCTAGAAATCCCGCCTAAAATACCGCCTGCATGATTACTTAAAAAACCTTCTGGGGTAATTTCATCTCTAAATTCCGTCCCTTTAGCCGTCACACAGTCAAAACCATCGCCAATTTCAACCCCTTTAACGGCATTAATGCTCATTAATGCTTGGGCTAAATCTGCATCTAAACGATCAAAAATAGGTTCGCCTAAACCCGCAGGAACATTAGTTGCAATCACATTGACTTTTGCTCCCACAGAATTTCCTTCTTTACGCAGAGCATCCATATAATCGGCAAGCACTTGTTCCTTACTGGCATCAGGTGAGAAAAAAGCACTTTTCTCTCTATCCGCCCAATCAATTAAGGCTATTTTTATAGGTCCTAATTGGGATAAATAGCCTTTAATTTCAATCTCTGCTTGTTCTTTTAAATATTTTTTAGCAATTGCACCTGCCGCGACGCGCATAGCCGTTTCTCTTGCAGAAGAACGCCCGCCGCCTCGATAATCTCGAAAGCCATATTTAGCTTGATAGCTAAAGTCTGCATGTCCAGGTCTAAAGGTTTTTGCAATATCAGTGTAATCTTTAGAACGTTGATCGGTATTTTTAATTAATAAACCAATCGGTGTCCCTGTGGTTTTACCTTCAAAAACCCCTGATAAAATTTCAACTTGATCGGCTTCTCGACGTTGCGTTGTGTGTCTTGATGTTCCAGGTTTTCGTCTATCTAAATCAATTTGAATATCTTCCTCAGATAATTTCATCCCAGGCGGGCATCCATCAATAATGCACCCTAAAGCAACCCCATGACTTTCACCAAAGCTTGTCACGGTAAATAATTTTCCTATTGTATTTCCAGACATAGTCGTTTTTTTTATAAAAAGTTAAATGAATGATTTAAAGAGTGCGTTATATTCTTTAAGTTGTTTTGCCGTTAATAGAAAAACGCCATCACCACCGCGTTCAAAATCCAACCAATAAAAAGGCACGTTAGGAAAACTATTTTGTAGCGTCTCTGAGCTACTGCCGACCTCAACCACTAAAATACCTTGTTCTGATAAATAATCAGCCGCTTGAGTTAAAATTTTCAGCACAATATCAAGTCCTGTCTCTCCGCCAAGAAAACCCATTTCTGGCTCTGCGTAAAATTCAGCAGGCAGTTGTTGCCATTCCTCGATACTAACATAAGGTGGGTTACTCACAATAATGTCATAAGGTTTTTTAGCTAAGGAGGCAAACAAATCGGATTGATAAAGATTAAGTCGTTGTTCTAAATGGTGTTTCTCGCGATTGATTTGTGCAACCTGTAACGCATCTTTGGACAAATCAACCGCATCAACCTGCGCATCAGGAAAAGCATAAGCACAAGCAATCGCAATACAGCCACTGCCTGTACACAAATCTAAAATATTAGCCACTTCCGTTTCTTCAACCCAAGGTTGAAATAGCGCTTCTATCAATTCTGCAATTGGTGAACGAGGAATTAAAACCCGCTCATCCACATAAAAAGATAATCCTGCAAAAATGGCCTCATAAGTTAAATAAGCAGACGGTTTACGTTCAATAATACGTTTATCAACTAAAGAAATAATCTGTAAGCGTTCTTCTAAGGTAAGTACCGCATCAAAATACGTCTCAGCTAAATTATAGGGTTGATGCAAAGTATGTAAAACAATGGCTGCGGCTTCATCTAAAGGGCTTGCTGTTCCTTGCCCTAAAAATATATCTGTCTCCGTAAAGCGACTAGACGCCCAGCGAATATAGTCTTTTATAGTGGTTAAAGTGTTGCTGACATCCGTATGGTTACTATTCATGTTGTAGGCGATTTCCAGAAAATAATTAATTTTAAACTAAAAAGTTGTTCATTATTGATTAATCTAAACTTTGCGCTTTTAATTGGGCGGCTTTCATTCCTTCAAAATTTTGTTGTAAATAGCGTGCTTGTGCAATTAACAGCCAACTTTTCTTTTTTAAATTCTTATCCGCAGCTGCTAAAATGGCAGCTTTTCTAGCAATATTTTCAGCCAAACGTGGTTTAAGTTGCTTAAGCCGTAATTTTGCTAATTTATAAGTTAAGGTTGCATTTCTAGGTTCAATTCTTAAGGCACGTTCTATATTAACAACCGCTGATTCCAACTGTCCTACTTTAATATTTTCATCTGCGGTAGAGATAAGGGCAATCACCGCCGCTGATAAAGGTTTAGGTACAGGTCTTACAACAACGGGTTTGACAATAGGAATTAGCTTTTCAACAATAACAGGTGGTGGGAGATTCTTTAACGGATAAGTTTTTGCCTCAGCCGCTGTCGCTGATGAATTGGTGTGGGGTTGTGTGAAAATAGGCAAGGGTTGTGGGTCTTTGGCACAACCTATTTGTAAAAATATCAAAACGAGTGTAATTAACCACTTCTTACTGGGTATCATTTGAAAACCTTAACATAAAACATCCTTATTTATAGGCTATATTGCTTCAATACCTAGGGTCATATGCAGATAAATAACCACATTCTGACTTAAACCTAAGCTATGGGCTAAATTTTTTAAATAGTCTTTTTCCAAATTGCTATCAACATCAATTGCTAACAGAGATGCACTATAAACTTGTGCGGCAATTTGTGGATCACCTGAAACACTTGTAATTAATGCTTGTGTATCAAGGGGTTTATTAATTTCTTCCATAATAAACTGCTGTTCATCATCACTTAACCCATTTTCTTTTGCCTTCCCTATGATTTTATTCATTTCCTCCGCATCAATATTCCCATCCGCTTTAGCGGCATTAATCATTGCTTTGAGGATTAACAAAATCATCGCATCCACTTCTTGAGTTTCTTCTGGGGTAACAGGTTCACGTATTCCTGCCATCAGTTCATTTTTAGGCGAATTTTGTAAATTTTCTGGTTGCTGACTATTTTGATAAGCATTGAGTGCTAAAGAACCTAATATAGCCAAAACACTGCCACCCATAGCCCCTTTAACCGAGCTTGAACCGCCCCCTAACAAAGAACCTGCTAATGCACCGATCCCGCCCATTTTTGCATTTTGCCCACTTAATAGGGAAGAGGCTAATTGTTCTAATGATGAAGAACCTTGTTTAGCTTGTAATAAGGAATTTAATAAACCCATTGCATTCATACGAATTACTCCTAAAAATAAATAAACTGAACCATATCATATAGCTGTACAGAATGTGCTGAAACTTAGCTATTTATAAATGCGTTAGTATATCATCCACCAACTGTGTGCCTTTGTAAATCAAACCAGTATAAACTTGCACCAAACTCGCACCCGCTGCTATTTTTTCAATCGCATCCTCAGCAGTTAAAATCCCTCCAGCGGCGATAATAGGAATTGAGCCATTTAATGCCGCTGCTAATACTTTAACAACATAAGTTGATTTTTCTCTGACAGGCGCACCGCTTAAGCCACCTACCTCATTAGCGAATGGATGCCCCTTAATCATTTCGCGATCAATTGTTGTATTGGTTGCAATTACCCCATCTATTGAAAATTCATTTAATAATAAAGCGATATGCTGAATTTTCTCCTCATTAAGATCTGGCGCAATTTTTACCACTAATGGCACATACTTTTGATACTGTTTTTCTAAAACCAATTGTTCTTCTTTAAGAGCGGTCAACAATTTTTTGATTTCATCCCCTTGCTGTAATTGACGTAAATTTTTTGTATTCGGTGAAGAAATATTTAGGGTGATATAACTTGCGTGAGCATAGCTTTTACGCAAACCAATCAAATAATCATCGGTTGCTTTTTCTATGGGGGTATCAAAATTTTTACCGATATTAATCCCTAAAATACCTTGATAACGACTTTTTTTTACTTGAGAAATTAAATAATCCACCCCTAAATTATTAAACCCCATCCGATTAATGATTGCTTGATGTTCGGGTAATCTAAATAATCGCGGTTTAGGATTTCCTGATTGTGGTCTCGGCGTAACCGTTCCAATTTCAAGAAAACCAAAACCAACGGTCGCCAAAGCATCAATATAATCCCCATTTTTATCTAATCCTGCGGCAAGACCGACAGGATTTTTAAAATTAAGCCCCATCACGGTGGTAGGTTTATTCGCATTACTTGCCGTGATTAGGGGGGCGACCCCTGTTTGTGCCGATATTTTTAATAATTTTAGGGTGACAGTATGGGCAAGTTCAGGATCAAGCTTAAATAATAAAGGCTTCAACAAAGGGTATGGATTCATAAAAATTTAGTCTGATCGGGTAAGTTGATAGGGCGCGGGATTAAGACACGGCGTTCTTTTTAAAATTAAATCAGTCATCAATTGTGCAGAAGCAGGTGCTAACGTCAAACCATTTCTAAAATGCCCCGCATTAATGCTTAAATTTTCTATTTCAGGATGATTGTCTATATAAGGTACACCGTGGACAGTGCCAGGACGCAATCCCGCCCAATGATTAATAATCGCCACCGCTTTTAATTTTGGCATTAAAGTAACCGCAAATTGCCGCAAAGTTTTAAAAGCGGCTTCAGTGGTCAACTTATCAAACGCTGTTTCTTCAACGGTACTTCCTGCTAAAATTTTTCCATCACGCCGAGGAATTAAATAATGTTTTTCATCCAAAACCATCATGTTTAAATCATCAACCTGAGCGTCAAATAATAACATCTGTCCTTTAACGGGTTTAATACTAACTGCTTTAGTTAAAGGTAACAAGCTTTCAACTAATTTTCCTGTCCATGCACCTGTTGCCAATAATAAATGGTTAATTGAAAATTTTCCTTGTGAAGTCTCAATTTCAGCAATACGATTATTTTTAAAAATAAAACCTGTGAGCGTACAATTTTCTATAAATCTTACCTTAGGATGTTGCCCTAAAAATTGTCGCAATGATTTTAATAAGCGTGGGTTACGTGCTTGAGCAATTGAAGGTAGCCATAAAGGGTTTAAAGGTTCAGTATCAAAGGGTTCAAATAATTCAGCTTCTGCAAGCTGATAATCAACTTTATAATCTTGACACCACTGTATCGCCGCTTCTATATCAGGATTTTTATTGATTAATAAACCACAATCAATCCATTCAGGATCTATCGTTGTTGTTTCAACCAGTTGTTTACTTAGTAAAGGGTAAAGTTCTAAACTTCGTTTAACTAAATCACTAATCGCCGTTTTTTGTCGCCAAGGATAAAGCGGTAATAAAATGCCTCCCCCAGCCCATGAAGATTCCAGACTTCGCTGGTTTTTTTCAATAATAGTTACACTTAAGCCCATTTCAATTAATGCTTTTGCATTAAGTAAGCCAATGATGCCACTCCCGATAATCGTAATATCTGTTCTTTTTTTCATAGCGAATATTGAAAACTTAAAAATTTGAGCATCCTATCAGGGTGAATAGACCCATGACAAGGTGATTATTGAAAGCTCAATTAATAATATTTGTTGTTTTTTTTAGACAAATAATTTTTCAATGTCCTCATTATTACAGTTAGTTGTTGAAATAAAAGGATTAAATAGCTTTATATAAATAGCCGTAAAACTTGTAAGTAAACCTTTTTATTGCTATCATCTGTTTCGTCAAAGAAACTTATTGTTGTATTACAACAAATAAATCTAATTACTAATAACCTCCTAAGGGGCAGGAATAATGACATTTAAAAAAAATAAAATTGCGCTGGGCGTTGCCGCAGTGACATTAACCTTAGCAGGTGCTATGGTTTCCTCACAGGCTGTTGCTGGCAGCCGCTCAGAAGTTCGTGATTTGCAAAATCAAGTTGATGAAATGGCGAGTATGATGCGGGCAATGCAATCAGAATTAGCCCGTGTTAAATCAAAAAGCAATAAAGTAGATAGTGGTGTTCAAGAATTAGACCAATGGATGAGTTCGGTTAAAGCCGCCCCTGTCAAAGCGGACACAAAAGATAATATGGTATTTTTCCGTGGTGGTTGGTCACATACCAATGATAATCGTGGGGGTGATTTAGGCGTTTCAGGCGCAGGAACAGGTTTGCTTGATGCGTCGGCTATTGGTGTAGGAACAACAGGGGGATTAGGTGATCCTTTGGTTGGGGTGACAGGGGGATTACCTGCCTTTCTTGGTGGTAATGCTAATACGTCTGATAATAATGCTTGGTATTTTGGCGCAGGTTTTGACTTTAGCATCAACAACGATTTATTTGGCTTAATGGATGATACCGAAGTTGCGGCTGAGTTAATGGTTGAATACAAAGAACTCTCAAATAATACCAACAGCCTATTAACAGGACAGAAAGTGACGGTGAACCAATTAACCGTTTCTGCTTCGCCAAAAATTAAATTTATGAAAGGCAGTAAATTTAGACCTTGGTTGATCCCTGCAGGTTTTGATATTAATGTTATCAGTCCGCCCTCAGGTGCGGTCACTGTTTTAACACCTGGAATCCAATTTGGTTTAGGGGCTGACTATCAAATTATTGATAATATTTATGTTGGTGCTGATGCCCGTTATCATTTAACAATTAATGATCTTGATGGCGTTAATACCGATGGCTTTACTTTGGGTGCTTACTTAGGACTAGGGTTCTAAATTCAAATTTCCCAATGGCATTTAAAAAGGAAGGTGTCAAAACCTTCCTTTTTTTAAGTTTTACAACAAGTTTATAGCGAGTTAATTAGAGAAAATTAGGAACACTGTTATCTTTCTTTCATTATTACGAGCATGAGGATTGCGTAGTTTGTGAAATATATCGGACTCATATTACTGTCTCTTTGGCTCATTGTTCAAGGACTAGGCGATCTTTTAAAAATCTATTTTCCAAAAGAACAAAAAATACTCCCTATTCTCAAT
>CAYROI010000012.1:32909-35822 GCA_964425835.1 uncultured Methylococcaceae bacterium | reverse complement strand
GGTCATTCAGGAAATTATGGTAATGATAAAGCAGATAGCCTTGCAAACAAGGGGGTTGATAGTTTGTAGGTTAATACTTAATTTTTCTTATAACCGTTGGTAAAATATTATGAAACCACATTTTTTGTTTATTAAACGTATTTTTTTTATCGTTTTAATTGTAGGGGTTTGTCAACCCAGTTATGCAAAAAGACTGTATAAATGGACAGATGACAATGGAAAAACTTTTTTTTCAGATAAAGTGCCGCCGACTCAAAGACATCTTAAACGTGAACGATTAAATAAAATGGGTGAGGTTGTTGAAAAAATTAAAGAAGTAAAAAATTCTGAAATTAAAATAAAAACTGAAGAGGAAATTCTCGCAGCAGAAAACCTTGAACGATTAAAGCAACAACAGCAAAAACAACAGCAAGAATTGGAACTAAAACAAAAACAGCAGGATAAATTTCTACTTAGTACATTTGATACGTTTGAATTTATGGAAAAAAGTCATAAAGGACGGTTAAATGCTTTAGATCATAAAATAAAAATATTAGAAGATGATCTTCTTAAACAACAAGAAAAATTAACGAAACAAAAACAAAAAGCAGAAGATGATGAGCTAAATGATAGGGAAATTCCTAAAAAAGACCAAGAGGCTATTGCTGAATCCGTCAAGAAAACTAAAGAAATTGAGTTATCTATAAAAGAAGAGAATAAGCATAAAAAAGAAACCCAAATAAAACAAGAGATTGAGACAAAACGTTATTTATTTTTAATGGAATCTAAGACTCAATAAGAAATCTAATCATAAGATGAATAAGCCCCAGATAATAAATAATCCCCCATTTATAATTGATAACAATTTATGATTAATCGGCAATAGTTTTTCCAAACAAATAAATAATGTTAACAATGCCATCGCTAAAATATTCATCACGCCTAATGCAAACATTAATAACATTTGCGCCCAGCAGCAACCTAAACAGGTCATTCCATGTTTTAATCCCATTGTAAATGCACCTTTATAACCGTCTTGCCAGTGATTTAATAAAAAACCAATCGGCGTTTGACAATATTTTAGGCAGTTTTGTTTAAACTCGGTAAATTGATAAACACCTGCAATAAAAAATAAACCAGTTGCAAACACCGAGTTCTGATTATCCATCATTGGTGACAACCAGTTTAATCCATGAAAAAACCATTGCAGTAATGTAAGAAAGACACTGAAAAATAACCAAATAAGAAGATAAGCGGCCGTAAAAATACAACTATTAATATAAGCTGATTGCCCACGCTTAATGCAAACATAATGATAATTGCTAATCATTGGTAGCGCGGAAGGTAACATCATTGCAATCATCATCACCGCCCACATCGAAAACAATAAACTAAAATCCAACCCGCTCCAATTTAACCATGTAGACGGTAACATCCATAGACTCGCCATCGGTTTAGCTATCATTTGCCAATGCTGATAAAAAAGCCACGCCCAAGCAATAACGATAATAACCAATACACTGATAATAATCAGCGTTTGCATTTTTCCTTGAACTTTAGATCTGATAAATGAAATCGGAGTAATATCCATTTTTTTCTGAAAACTGCCAATTTTTACCATAATCCCGATAACGGTAATGCGTTGATTGGGCAACCGTTGCAGGATGACTGGTTACGACACATAAAGGTGGATTACTAATAGTCGATGGTTCACCGCTAATACCATTGATTGCTTTAATTTCAACATCAGCAATCTTATCAATAATCAGTTGGCGAAGCTTATTTTTTTCAATATAATCAATTTTGGCTTTTTTAACCCCTAACACTTCACCCACAAAACTCATTAATACTGCTAAATGCCCACCTTTTTGACCACTAAAAATTTCGGTAAGCGCATTAAATTGTACCTCAGTAGCTCTATCATCAATATATAAAGCCGCTTGCCAGTTTCCATCGCGCATGTGTTCAGGTGAATAACAGGCTAAAGCAACATTTAAACCATTAAGTGTTATTTCGTTTAAAAAACCTGTTTTTATATGCCAAGCAATCAATAACTTACAATCGCCTTCGGTTGGCTCATTAAACCACACACAAGGACACGCGGTTTCGCAGTTGCAACTTTCAAAATAGCTGCCTTTTAAAATCCAATTATCCGTCATTATCTATTCTCTCTTGAAATAATTTTTAAAACGCTTCCTTAAAAGGTCTCAAATCAATTTCATGTGTCCAGGTACTAGAATGTTGCTGATGTATCGCCCAATAAGTTTTTGCGATTTCCTCAAGTTGTAATAAGCCCTCCTTCCCTTTAGATTCAACATAACTGGGAAATTGTTTCGCCGCTCTTTCGCCATCAATCACCCCATCTATAATGGTATGAATAACATGGATTCCCTGTGGTGAAAATTCACGCGCTAATCCTTGCGCTAAGGCTCTTAATGCAAATTTAGCCGAAGCAAACGCTGTAAAGGGTGGTTTTGCACGTAAGGAGGCGGTTGCTCCCGTAAAAATTAGCGTCCCTTTTTGATTAATTAGCATTAAATTAAGTGCGGATTTAGCAAATAAAAATGCGCCTAGGCAATTTTGTTGCCATAATTTAGTAAATGTCTCCGCTTCGGTCGCTAGTAAAGGGGCGGGAATATTGCTGTCAACATTATAGACAGCAATGTCTACTTTTCCGCCTTCAAGCTGCACAACATCAAACAAATGTTTAATATCATCCTCAATGGTCGCATCAGCAATAACCGTCGTTACTGATCCATTCTTAGCTTTAATAGCGGCAGCTACTTTATTCAGTTTGTTTTCTGAGCGACCTGCAATAATCACGTGTAAGCCTTGTACTGAAAAATATGCGGCGAGTGTAGCGCCCAGACCACGTTCTGGACCAACGCCGATAATAACGGCTAGACATTTTTCCTCCATTAATCAACTTTTCCT
>CAYROI010000012.1:26931-32809 GCA_964425835.1 uncultured Methylococcaceae bacterium | reverse complement strand
GACCAACGCCGATAATAACGGCTAGACATTTTTCCTCCATTAATCAACTTTTCCTGCATCTGTTGCCGTAGGGACTTCAATTAATTGACCTGATTTAACATCATAAATATAACCATAAACAGGAATATCGGCAGGCACTAAAGCATGGGATTTAATACGAATCACATCTTCGGTCACACTGATAGCTTGGTCTTTAATCGTTAACCAATCTATATATTTACCCTCAGCAGAACCCCCACCTTCACAGCAATCATGCCAACCGTCAGCATCAACAGAAGCGGCTTTTAAACTACTATTTAATAAATCACGCATAATATCATCAGTAAACGTTTCCATTCCACAATCGGTATGGTGAATTACAAACCATTCGCGTGTGCCAAGTAGTTTGTAGGAAATGACTAAAGAACGAATGGCATCTTCACTTGCACGTCCACCTGCATTACGAATTACATGGGCATCACCTTCTGATAATCCTGCGTATTTAGCGGGATCTAAACGTGCATCCATACAGGTTAAAATTGCAAAATGCCGCGCAGGAGGCATCACTAAATCCCCTTTTTCAAAATTTGCGGCATAATTACGATTCGCTAACAAAACTTCGTTTAATATTTTACTCATGTTATTTCCTCTATTTTTTAAGTAACTGCGATAATTTTTACTAAATATAGTCATCACTTCCGAGTGAAAATTAGCGAAAAATTATTGGCAGGCATATCAATTTTTTCACTTAATTCTAAGTCGTATTTTTTAGCAGTAGCTTGTAGATCCGTAATATCTTTTAATCCCCATTCAGAAACCCCTGCCGAAGCTAAAGTATTATGGAACTTTTGATTAGATTGCGTACTAAACGTCCCCCCAATTTGAAATGGACCATAAATTAATAAAAACCCATCTTTTGTTAAAAGTTTAGCAGCACAATCCATCATTCCATCCGCAATTGAAATAGGGGCAACCTGAAAAATATTAATACAAAATAGAGCTGAAAAAGTATTCAACTTCCCTTTTGCAATATCCAACCATGTTTCAGGTTGCGTTAAATCTAAATAAGCGGGTTCGACAATGTTATCATTACCTAGCTCAACAGCAAGTTTTTTAATCGAATTAAAGACCTCTTTATCTTTATCAGTTGGATAAAAATCCAAATGTTTAAAATGCGGTGCAAAATAATTGATGTGCATGCCACTTCCACTCGCAAGTTCCAGCACTTTTCCTGACTCTTTTGGGAATTTTTCAGTTAATACTTCCAAAATTGGTGCGCGATTACGATGTCCTGCCCAAGAAACGTAGTCGCTCAAAGGATGTGGGTCTAAAGGGGGTTTATCATTACACATAACTTTTCCTATTTATAAATTAACAAAAATACAGACTGATCGTCTATAGGTACAGATAATGCAATAGTTACGCCAAAAACATAAAATAAAAATTTATTTATTTACAAAGACTTATGATTTTCTTTTTATATAAAAAGAAGTTATACTTCACTTTGAGAACGATAACTTCACATTTTCTATGACCCAATATTCTTTAGCTAATTTAACCCCCACATTTTTCTTACAAACGTTTATTTTAGAATTAATACACGCAAGTGAGCAGCAGGGACAAAAACATTGCGAACAACTGATTGAACATATTGCGCGTACCGCAGGCTGTTTTTTTGAAGAAATTTATCGTAATCAAAACGGTAAACAATATTCACTTGATCGTGAAAGCTATATAGAATTAATTTTAGGCTTAAAAAATAATATTGGCGGTAATTTTTCCCTACTCGCTTCTAACCAAGATGAGATTAACGTAGTTAATTCTAAATGTCCTTTTGGAGAAAGTGTTAATCAATTTCCTGAACTTTGTAGGATGACATCCAGTGTATTCGGAGGCATTGCCGCACGCAATTTTGGCTATGCCAAAGTTGAAATAAAAAAAAGTATTGCCCGTAATGACGGTTGCTGTGAAGTAAATATTTACACTAACCCCGTTATTGCAAAGCATCAGTCTGGCATTGAATATACAGAAACAACCCCCATCAAGATTAAAGAAGATATGGATGCTTTGCATTTTAAAATCGAATCCTCAATGCGCCGTATTTGGCGTAAACAAGCAAAGCCCGTCAAAAAACATCAACCGCCTACCATTATTGCTAAATCACCCGCGATGCAAAAAGTTTTAAAATCTATTGAAGTGATTGCACCAACACAAGCAACTGTTTTAATCGAGGGTCAAACAGGGGTAGGTAAAGAGTTAATTGCCAAAGCTATTCATGCAATGAGCGAACGGTGTAATCAATCGTTTATTCCTATTAATTGTGGTGCGATTCCTGAAAGTTTAATTGAAAGTGCCTTATTTGGTCATGAAAAAGGAGCGTTTACAGGGGCGGTTGAGATTCATCAGGGCTATTTTGAACGCGCAGAAGGCGGGACTTTATTTTTAGATGAGATTGATTCTTTATCGCCTGCTGCACAAACCCGGTTATTACGAGTGATTCAAGAAGGCGAGTTAGAACGTGTCGGTGGAAAACAAACAATCAACGTTAATTTACGGATTATTTCAGCCACCAATCAAAATTTAGATCTCATTATGAAACAAGGTAATTTTCGTCATGACTTATATTATCGTATAAATGTAATTAAATTAGTTATCCCCCCATTGGTTGAACGCTTAGAGGATTTACCTTATTTAGTGCAATTGATTTTGCAAAGAATGAATAAAAAATATAATAAAAATGTTGAATCAGTTAGCCGTGAAGTTATGCAGGCAATCCGTGGTTATCATTGGCCTGGAAATGTCCGCGAGCTAGAAAATATGCTGGAACGAAATTTATTGTTCACTCAGGGGAATGAAATAACCTCATTAGAGTTAGAAGCCAGTTATCCTGTGGGGCAAAGTGATCATTGGAAACAGATTAAAGACCGCGCTATCAGCGAAGTTGAAAAATCCTTTTTAGAAAAAGCATTACAACAACATCAAGGCGATGTTAAAAAAGTTGCCATTGATATGGAAATTACTTCACGTGCTGTATACACTAAATTGAAAAAATATAATTTGAATGCTAGGATTTTTAAACAGAAGGGCTACACAGCATGAAAAATCGCCTTTAAAATGAATTGCCCTTGACAAACAATTGATTTTTAGGCTAAATATCTCTAATGCTTGTAAGGTTTTTATCTTTAGAGAAAAGTATCTTTCTAATATTTCTTAACTTATCTCCTCTAATTTATTTATCATGTCAAAACAGCTAACACTAGCACTTCTTGGTTTTAACAGAAAACAACAAGCGGCATTTTCTGCTATATTAGTTTTATCAGAAATGAGTCTTGACGATAACTGGCAGATTGTTGATACAGAAACCGCTCGTGTTATTTTTGTTAATAGCGATCAAGCAATTAGCCAACAACAATGGGATGAAATTCAGCGCAGCTACCCTGAAGCTATACTTGTTGCTTATAGTGAAAATTTAGCGTCACTTAATACCGCATGGGCGTTATTAACAGAGTCAACAAAACCCCCTCAACGTTCATTGTTAATTTTGCTACTTAATAAATTAGTCGTGGCATTAAATCAAATGACAAAAGTAGTTGAACAAGAAGTGATCGCAATTGAGACCGTTGATAAGAATCTATCTTCTGAGGAAAATAGCCCAAAAGAGCTGTCTGTAAATAATCCCGTTGCTATGATTGAGGTACTTGATAAAAAATCTATTGACAAAGTCGTTCCACCTAAAAAAATCCCCCTAAAAGATAAGCAGGTGAATGATAAGTATTTTCTACCTGAGCATTATTTTTTAGGCATTGTGCAAAAAAGTATACAAACTGGGAAAATTTATCATTGCAAAACCCAATGTAACATTAATATTTATTTGTTTCCCCAACAAAATTGTTATTTTTGCTCACTAAGTATAACTCATTTATCCCCCTTGTTTTTAAGCTTTGTCGATGAAATTGAAATTAAAGAAATTTCAGAGACCACATTATTCGAGGCGGTTGAAAATAAAGAAAGCAAAGATATTAATGATTTATTATGGTATTCAACAACCATAGCCTCACAAGGACGTTTAATGAAAAATCGTCACCGCAACGATGTTGTTCATTTGAAATATTGGCCTGATATTTCATATATCAATGCTTCTGAAAGCTATTTAGTTATCGCAACCTTTATGTTATACAACAGAATAGATATTAAACGAATTGCGGGTTATACGGAACAAAAAATGGAGGATGTTATTGATTTTTATAATGCTTGTCATAGTTTGGGTATCATTAGTTATAATACAGATTTCGTTTTAAACTCTAATCCTGCTTCAGATGTGTTACGGCAATTACGTCGACGTGTTTTTAAAATTTTTAAAATTTATAACTAAAGATAATCTACTAATGAATACAATTGAGCTGTTAAAAATCGTCTTTACAGGGAGTATCGGTGCGGGAAAATCAACGGCAATACATACGATTAGTGCCATTAGTGACATCAATGCCAATTTTGCTGAAAAAACAACTAATACCATGGATTATGGACAACTCTATTTATCTGCTAATGAAAAATTAGATTTGTATGGCACTTTGGGTGAACGACGTTTTGATTTTATGAATGCAACTTTATGTAAAGGTGCTTTAGGTTTAATTATATTAATTAACAATACGCATCCGAATCCTTTTGATGAGGTTGATTATTATCTCAACTTAAATGCAGATTTTTTAGAAAATAATCCTGCGGTAATCGCGGTCACCCATTATGATAAGGTTAATACGCCCAGTATTGAAAATTATCAAACTTATTTACAGCAACGAGATAATGTTTTCCCCGTGATGCGTGCGGATGCACGTAAGCCTAAAGATGTGGCAACACTCATAAATACGTTAATATTATCCCGAGAATATGCTTAATATTTTACTGCGTGTTAGAAACCTCACGGTTGCTTTTAATAACAAAAAAGTTGTTAATAAAATCAATTTTGAAATTAAACAGGGGAAAACATTTGCATTAGTTGGTGAATCGGGCTCGGGAAAATCTTTAACAGCTCTGTCAATTTTACGTTTGTTACCTGCTAATGCGCGTTTAACCGCTGAGAGTATTTTGTTTCAACAACAAGAATTATTAGCAATTTCTGAGCTTGATTTTTGTAAATTACGTGGCAATAAAATTGGCTTGATTTTTCAAGACCCGATGTCTTCACTCAATCCTGTTATGACGATTAGTGAGCAAATCACCGAAGTACTTCAGATTCATTTCTCTTATTCTAAAATTGAACTCAAAACCCGCGTTTTGGAATTATTACAGCAAGTAGAGATTCCAGATCCTCAACGGAGATTGTTTGAATATCCGCATCAACTTTCAGGAGGGCAACGACAGCGTATTATGATCGCAATTGCACTGGCCGCAAAACCTGATTTATTAATTGCAGATGAGCCAACAACCGCACTAGATGTGACCATACAAGCACAAATTTTACAATTACTCCAACGTATTCAACAGCAAACAGGCATGGCATTATGGTTAATTAGTCATGATTTAGCCTTAGTTTCAAATATTGCCGATACGGTTGCCGTGATGCAAGACGGTGAAATTGTTGAAAATACAGCGTGTCAGCAATTATTTAATTCCCCACAACATGCCTATACCAAAAAGTTATTAGCAGCATTACCTAATTTAGAAAATTGTTCGCAACAAGCAAAGCCCAAACAACAAGCTTTGTTAAAGGTTTCAGAATTTAAAGTTTATTATCCAATCTATCAAGGTTTTTTAAAACGCGTGGTTGATTATGTGCGGGCCGTTGACGGGGTTAGTTTTGAGCTTCAACAAGGAAAAACGCTCGCCCTCGTTGGGGAATCAGGCTGTGGTAAAACCACTTTGGGTAAAGCATTACTAAATTTAATTCCAATAACCTCTG
>CAYROI010000012.1:19130-26831 GCA_964425835.1 uncultured Methylococcaceae bacterium | reverse complement strand
TGTGGTAAAACCACTTTGGGTAAAGCATTACTAAATTTAATTCCAATAACCTCTGGGCAAGTTTTATTAGAAGGGCAGCGGATTGATGAATTAAACGGAGAAGCTTTACGTCAAAAACGTGCTGAAATTCAAATCATTTTTCAAGACCCTTTTGCTTCAATGAATCCTAGAATGCTGGTAGGTGAAATTATTGCCGAGGGCATTAAAGCCCTACACACGCATGATAGTCAATTAGAAATTGATAAAAAAATTAAACAGTTACTTCAACAAGTGGATTTACCAGAACAATCAGCTTTACGTTATCCTCATGAATTTTCGGGCGGACAACGTCAGCGCATTTGTATTGCTCGTGCATTAGCGGTAACGCCTAAATTACTTGTTTGCGATGAACCCACGAGTGCTTTAGATGTGTCAGTACAAGCACAGATTATTACACTATTAAAAAGATTACAGCAACAACAGGGAATGAGTTATTTATTCATTACCCATGATTTAGCCGTTGTTGCTGAAATAGCTGATGAAATAGCGGTCATGTACCAAGGTAAAATTATAGAACATGGCTTAGTTAAACAAGTTTTAAATAATCCTCAGCATCCGTATAGTCAAAAATTATTAGCAGCCGTACCGAAATTACAAAAAACTTATGCCTAAAAAATTCTTATGTATTTTTTTGGTATTCATAAAATCATCAAGCCCCCAATAAATAGAATTAAAATTACACACTTAATTTTTTCTTGAGCATTTTATTAACATCGGCAGGATTCGCTTTTCCTTGGGTTTTCTTCATCACTTGACCCACAAAAAAACCAAAAACTTTTTCTTTACCGTTTCGGTATTGCTTAACCTGCGGTGTATTATCTGCAATAATTTTATCAATAATTACTTCTATTTCTCCTGTATCGGTAATTTGTTTTAAGCCTTCTTTTTCAATAATTTCATCGGTCGTTGCTTGTCCCTGCCATAAAATTTCAAAAACCTGTTTGGCAATTTTTCCAGAAATTGTATTATCACTAATGCGCTTTAATAAACCTGCCAAATGTATTGCATCAATGGGGGACTGGCTAATATTTAAGCCCGCCTTATTTAATGCGCCTGCTAAATCCCCCATGACCCAGTTAGTACATAACTTAATGTCACTCCCTGATTCTGTAATGACGGTTTCATAAAAATCAGCCAGCTGTCGTGAGCTGGTTAAATTATTAGCTGTTTCACTATCTAAATTATAGCTGTCTTGAAAACGTTGTTTTTTCGCAGTCGGTAATTCAGGTAAATTTACCTTTATTTCTGCTTTTAAGGTTTCGTCAATTTCAACGGGTAATAAATCTGGATCAGGAAAATAGCGGTAATCATTCGCTTCTTCTTTACTCCGCATTGAACGGGTCTCATTGTTGACCGAATCATAAAGCCGTGTTTCTTGTACCACCTGCCCCCCTGCTTCGATCACATCAATTTGACGTTCAATTTCAATATTAATCGCTTTTTCAACAAACTTAAATGAGTTGATGTTTTTCAATTCAGCACGTGTGCCTAATTCTTTTTGACCGACTGGGCGCACTGATACGTTAGCATCACAGCGAAATGAGCCTTCTTGCATATTACCATCAGAGATTTCTAAATAACGCACTAATTCATGAATTTTACGCATATAAGCCACAGCTTCCTTGGCTGAACTCATCTCAGGTTCGGAAACTATTTCTAATAAGGGTGTCCCTGCACGATTTAAATCTATCCCTGTGAGTCCTTGAAAATCTTCATGTAGGGATTTTCCTGCATCTTCTTCTAAATGCGCTCGCGTTATCCCAATACGCTTATTTTTCCCATCGACCTCAATATCAATATGACCTTTGCCCACGATAGGATCATCCATCTGACTAATTTGATACCCTTTAGGCAAATCAGGATAAAAATAATTTTTTCGTGCAAAAACGGAATAAGGCGCGATTTCAGCCTCAATACCTAAACCAAATTTTATCGCTAAACTAACGACTTCTTGATTTAAAACAGGTAAAACGCCTGGCATGGCTAAATCAACCGCACAAGCTTGGGTATTTGGTTCTGCACCATAGGTCGTTGCAGCCCCTGAAAAAATTTTTGTTTTTGTTGCGAGTTGGGTGTGGATTTCTAACCCAATAACGGTTTCCCATTGTGAATTCATTTATTCTTCCTTTAATCAAGTTAAGAAAATAGCTAATAGATTATATTGAATCAAAAAACATTATATAGAAATAATTATTTAGATTCTGATATTAATTCTAATGCGGCTTGATAGAGTAATTTTTTACGAACACCCGTTATTTTTGAAGCAATAGAGGCGGCTGTTTTTGTTGAACATGCATCTAATAAAATTTTTAGCATTTTTATGTGTTCTGAGTCAAGCTGTTTTTTTTTATCAATTTTATTTCCTTCGACAATGACAACAAACTCACCTTTTTGCATAGTTGGATCTGTTTGAACATGCTTTATCATTTCGCCTAGGGTTTGTTTAATAATGGTTTCATGAAGTTTAGTTATTTCTCTAGCAATCACAAGTGAACGGTCTAAAGGTAAAATAATTGCCATATCCTCAAGACAGGCTAAAATTCTGTGACTCGACTCATAAAATATCCATGTCATGTCCCAATCTTGCCTTTTTGAAAAAAATTGTTGTCGCGCTGTTGAGGTTCTGGGTAAAAAGCCTTCGAAACAAAAACGATGGGTGGGTAATCCTGCCGCTGATAAAGCGGCGATTAATGCACACGCGCCTGGAATAGGAATCACTTGTATTCCTTTTGCTTTTGCTAAAGTAACCAAGGGCATTCCTGGATCACTCAGTAAGGGCGTTCCTGCATCAGAAACTAAAGCAATAGATAACCCTTGCTGCATTTTTTCTATCAATGGGGGCGCAATCTGTTCTTCATTATGTTGGTGTAGCGCGATTTTTTTTGCAGTGATACCATAATGATTCAATAAAATTTTTATATGTCGGGTATCTTCTGCGGCAATTAAATCAACTTGCCGTAAAGTGTCAACCGCACGATAACTAACATCGCCTAAATTGCCTATTGGGGTTGCAACAACGTATAATTTACCATATTTATCTGACATCTAGCCTCCTTCACCTAAAATAGAACAGACCATTATGATACACCGTTATTTACTCTTGTTAATTTTTTGCTTTCCTCTTTTGTCTGGCTGCTCCTTTACAACGTTAATGCACCGCTCTGAAATTAATCAAGCACAAACTTTGCTTCAACAGGGAAAATATAAAGAAGCTGCTGCGATTTATAAAGATTTAGTAACACTTGATACAAATCAGCGTAGTCAATTTCAATTATTGGCAGCCGATGCGTTAATGGGCGCAGGAGATATTGCACAAGCTAAAAAATATCTTGCGACCGTTAATACGACCTTCTTAACCCTTGCACAAATTAACTATTTAAAACTCTTACAAGGACAAATATTATTAAGTACAGGGAATGCTAAAAAAGCATCTATGCTGTTTCAAGCGATACAAGTTAATTTATTAGATAATCGTTCTAAGCCTGCTTATTATGATTCATTAGCATTAACCTATTCTTTACTCGACCAACCGATCAAAAGTGTACAAGCTTTAATTGCGTTAGAACCTTTCATTGTGTCACCTGAAAAGCGTTTACAACATTATGATAGAATTTTAGAAACTCTAATTACTTCGCCTGCTAATGCGTTGAAAAATCAACAAGGATCTAAGTTAAGAACATTTGAGGGTTGGGTAGCTCTGGCTCAATTATTTCGTTCAAACCAAAAGGATCTTGCAAGCAGTCTTGCTAAATGGCGTAAACTGCACCCGAATCATCCTATCACCTCTAATCTCTTATTAGAATACGAGAAAAAATATCAAGGTAGATTTTCTCCTCCTGCAACTATTGCGGTATTTTTACCTCGCTCAGGTCCTTATGCGGAAGCTGCATACGTTATAAAAAAAGGGCTTATGGCGGCTTATGATCTCGCTATCCGACAGAATCCTAATCAAGCTGAAGTTATCTTTTATGATACGGAAAGTGGAAATATTATTGATTTATATCAACAAGCGATTAATGAAGGTGCACAATTAGTTATCGGTCCTTTAAATAAGCAATATCTTAGTACTCTTGCTAAGGGTATCGACATTAGTGTTCCTGTGTTAGCACTGAATCATGTGGAAGGATTAAGCAATCCAAGACTTTATCAATTTGGTTTGAGTCCGATTGATGATGCCGAGCAAGTGGCTTATAAAGCTTATAAAGACGGTTATAAGAACGCTTTATTATTACTTCCTCAATCGAGAAGAGGCGAGCGTATTGGTTATTACTTCACTAGGCATTGGCAGTATTTAGGGGCAAATATTGCTGCTGTACAAAGTTACAATACTGAAGAAGGAGACTTTAATGCACTTATTGATAAAGTTGCAACTAAAGCAGTCAATAGTGGCGGCGTTGATATGATTTTTATGAATGCTTATACAAAATCTGCCGTAGTTCTAAATCCGTTATTACGTTATAAACAAGAAACTGCAAATTTACCCATTTATGCAACTTCCCATGTCTACGCTGGTTCTGAAAATAAATTTCGGGATGAAAATCTTAATGGGGTTACCTTTTGTGATATTCCTTGGGTATTTGATGAAGTTTATACAGGAAATTTAAGTAAAACCGCCTTGTATAGCCTCTGGGGGGAGCTATCTCCTGCTTATTTACGTTTATTACCTTTAGGGATAGATGCTTATAATTTAGTGGGACATTTAGATAAATTAACTACACAGCCTTATTCAGGGGCGATGGGAAGATTGACTTTAGGGACGGATAATCGAATTAATCGTGAATTATATTGTGCGCAATTTGTTAATGGAAAACCTCGTTTACTCGGATTTTCGAGTGGGCAATAACATGAAAATAATCACCCGTTATCATTGAAGCGGGTGATTTTTCTATCGCAAACGATATTTTAACCACATATTAACGCCTGAGAAAACAAGTAAAATTAATAGAACACCACAAATATCAACAATGATGACCCCGAGTTTTCCAAAAAAACGCCCACTATGTATATCGAGAAAAACACGTTCTAACGGTAAAATGTTGCCACGAAATTTTTGCCTAATAACCCTCGCTATTGGTTTGGGGAGTTGAGTGCTTTTTGACCATTGAATTTGTGTCGCGTCAGTTATTTTCCAAGTCAACAGACCATCTTTCGATACCAAAATATTTCCTGCCTGCTTAATAAAAATATGTTGATAATTAATACCTATTTCTTTTAACCCAGATTGTTCAATTTTCTCAATAATATCGCCTTCTGAGGATAGCAATACGATTGAATTTTCCAAAGCCAACGCAATAAAATCCTTCGTCTCAACGGCACCTTGTAGTATTTCAGGCGTATTAAAAATAAACTGTTGATTTAAATAAATCTGTTGCTTAATTTGTGTTAAATAATAATTAGCGGTTTTAAAAACTTGGCTAGGATCAGGGGCAACAATGCCATACCAATTTAGTAAACTTTTATTTTGGACAAAACGGCTGTCTAGTTTTAAATCTTCTGTGTGATTTAGAGCAATCCCTGTCACTGCCAGCATAAATAAAATCATTGAAGAAGCAACCCCAATATAGCGATGAGATTTATGAAGCCACCACCAAAAAGAATGTTTATTTTTCTTCTTCATTGACTTTTTTATCAAAAAATAAGGCAAGCTGTGCCATTTTAGTTAATGCGCGAACCGAAAGGGTTGCCCCTGAAATGCCATCTATTGACTGAGTCAATCGTAAATCATCATTTAAGCCAATTTGCTCAAATTGCTGAGTGAAAAAATCATGTTTCACTTCCCAGCCACGGCTTTCTCTAAAGGCTAATACTTTTAATTGGGCAATTTTTTGTTGTTCGATAATAACAGCAACCGTGATCGGTTTTGTTTTACCTGTTTCGTCCAAAATCCAAACGCTTTTAGCTGCATTTTGCCAGTAGCGAGTGCGTAAAAACCCCGCTTTATGTTGAAGTATTTTTTCAACCTGAGGTCTTATTGCTTTGCTGATCCATAATAATTGAGGTTTTGGGATGTTATCGCTAAAAGCTTCTTTCAAAAAATCTTCTTTGCTTAGATAGGTTTCTGCAAAAACAAGTGAGAAACTGATAAAGAATAATAAGGTTATTTTTTTTAACATCGTATTTAGACCTTGATTAATTAGAAACTATAGCCGATACCTAAATCGAAACCACGCTCATTTTGGTTAGCGATTAAGGTGTCTTGTTTATAGATATAATTCGCTTTTAATACCACATTTTCATGTATCCACCAATTTGCGCCCACTTCCCATATATCATAATTTCTATCAATACCACTATAGTAATCAAGTTTTTGAAAACGACCATAAACACCCACATCACCATAACGGGTAGGTAAACGGTAGCTCGGTTCTAAATACCAACCGTATTGGGTTTCTGCCGCTTGATTTGCATCGCCACCTATATTAATCTGCCAGCGGCTATAAAGTGCTTTAGCAGTAAAGATTCCAGGTCCTAAACTATGACTGTAAATCACATGGGTTTCAAATAAAGTCCCTGAACCAATATTCGCCATTTTTGCACTTGGGTTATCACCTTGTCCCATATCGGTTTGATGTAAAACAGTGGCTGCAACTTCTAAACCAGGAATCCCTGTGTACTTAACACGACCCGCAATAATAGGTTCATTAGCTTGCGCTTTAGATACTTTACCACGACTTGGGCGAATGGAATATTGATTGTTCATCTCTAATCCTGTCATCACAGCAGCATCAATACTCAAGCCATTATCAAACTTATAATTTGCACCAACTCCAGCTTCCCACCATGTGGCAGGAATAATATATTTCTCAACTTCATTGCGCTCTACCCCATAAAAATTATTAGGTTCATGAGTTTCATTCATGATGCCCACGGGGACTAAAAACAAACCTGCTTTTGCGGAAAGCTTATCATTAATATCATATTCTAAATACGCCTGTTCTAATTCAAATTCTCCATTTTGACCTTCGCCCGCAATTGAATGTTCAAGTTCTAATTCAGAAAAAAAGCGTAACTTATCAGAAAACTCATGTCCAAGGAAAAGAACAAAACGATGAAAATTCGCTTGTTCTTGATGATCGCCGTTTTCACGACTACGATTGGTATAATGCAATTCCCCATAAGCACCAAGTGTCGTATTGTTAAACCATTGACTTGTTCCAGAGGCAAGGCTGGGCATATCAGCAACGGTTTCTACAGCGGTCGTATTATTTTTAACTTGCTTTTCAGTCGTTGCAAGTTTGGTTTTTAGAATTTTATTTTGCTGTTTTAAATTTATATTTTCTTGAGCAATTTTTTCTAAAACCCTCGCTTGTTGTTTTTTATAAGCTTCAAATTGAATAGATAATTCATCCGCGGTAATCGCTTGTACTGTTGGCGTTAATAGTAATGAAGAAATAGTTAATGCTAAGTAATTTTTGAAAGAGAACATGAGAAAGTCAGATATAAAAATAATTGCCTATATTAATACAAATGATAATGATTCGCAATAGCATTTATTATAAACAACTTTCTTCTTTTTAAGGCTAATATTTTTGTTATAATAAAAACCTTTTTTTTAAAACATGACTTAAAATGAAAATGGTTGAAAGTTTAGATTTAATAACAACTAATACACAAAAACAGATGCCCAGACGGCGTTTTTTACAACTTTTTGCAATGAGTTCT
>CAYROI010000012.1:8484-19030 GCA_964425835.1 uncultured Methylococcaceae bacterium | reverse complement strand
TACACAAAAACAGATGCCCAGACGGCGTTTTTTACAACTTTTTGCAATGAGTTCTGTTGCGACTATGGGTTTCCCAAAAATAGCCTCAGCGGCAAGTAAACATAGCTATATATTACCGCGTGAATTAAATTTTAATAATTTACATACAGGGGAAAAATTATCTTTAACTTATTTTGAGAAAGGTCGGTATGTCACTGAGGCTTTGAAAGAAATAGATTATCTTTTGAGAGATTACAGAACTGGTGATGTCCATTCTATTGATCCTAATCTATTGAATTTTATATATAAATTACAATCAACACTTGAGACGAAAAAGCCGATTGATATTATTTCTGGCTATCGTTCTCCTGCAACAAATGAGGCTTTGCGCGCTAAAAGTTCTGGTGTCGCTAGAAAAAGCAAACATATGTTGGGTAAAGCGATTGATATTCGTATAGAAAAAATTGGCTCAAAAACAATTCGTGATGCGGCTATCTCCTTACAGCAAGGGGGCGTAGGCTATTATGCTAAATCTAATTTTGTTCACCTTGATACAGGTAATTTTAGACATTGGTAAACAGTTGAATACGCTTATTCAACTATCTGTGTTTTTGCTGTGGCAATATTTGAGCGTAGCGAATGCAATAAATCTTCAATACCTTTATCAGCCTTATTAAAAGCGACAAAAAAGGTATACGCCCCTGCAAGCCCTGCAGGCACGGTAAAATTTAAGATAGGATGACTCATAATCTCCGTGCTAACCGCCCGTTTAAAAGCAATCGGTTTTGAGGAAAAGCCATTTCCTTCTGAGGTTAAATAAAGAAATTTTCCATTAGGTAATAAGAGTGCAACCCATAAATCTAATGCTTTTTCACGAACAATACCTGATTCTTCAACAGAAACATTAATCACATCGCCTACCGCATAGCTTGTATTTAATCCCTTGATGGCGACTTGAGCTTCTCTACGACGAATAGTATTAATAATGACAGGATTAACAGGAATGTCTTGCGCGCCTGTTTTTATTGCACTGATCCGATCAATCACCTCTAAACCCGCTGCGACTGCCCCAAAAACCGCATAACCTGGATTAGTTTCGGAATAATTTAGAAAACTATTATCTACACTGTTAACAAAAAATTGGGAAGTTGCTGAATTGGGATCACTTGTTCTCGCCATCGCCACTGTGCCACGCTGATTAAGCAGCCCATTATTTGATTCTAGGACAATCGGCGCAAGGGTTTTCTTCAAAACTAAATCTGTACCAAACCCGCCCCCTTGAATCATAAAGCCATCAATAACACGATGAAACAGCGTATTATCATAAAAACGACTATCAACATAGCGTAAGAAATTGGTGACCGTAATCGGTGCCTCATTAGGCTTTAATTCAAGGGTAAATGTACCTTGGTTCGTTTCAACATCAACAAAAGGACTTGCAATAAGTAAAGAGGGGAAGATGAAAAATAAGTAAAGAAAGTGTCTTAAGAAAAATTTACTCATAGAATGTACCTTGTCATTTAAAAAACTGAGGAGTCCAAAAATATGTTTTTAGACTCCGATGAAACCAAAAGCGTTAAAAGTTAATGAGCCACTTCAACTACAGCCCCTTTAGTTTGTCCTATTTCCTCTAAAGTTTGTGTGAACCAGTCGCTATCTATATTAAAAGGTTTACCGCCTTTAATTCGTGGAAATTCAATGGCACGTAACACATCCCCTTGCTCATCATCATGACCAATAACCCCAGGTTCACGACGCATAGCGCATTCAACTGCCAAATCAGCACAGGATTTAATTAAACGCATATCTTCGGTATTAGCCGCAGCTGCTCGTGCAAAATAACCTGATTTTTGAATTAAAGTTTTTTCTGCACCAATCATTTCAGCAAATTGCTCACCAAACCACTTTCCAGGATTAACCGCATCAAGTTTAATATGACCAAAAGCATCACGAGGAACTTCCTGTCCTTGGGATTCTATTTCAGCAACAATCGCATCAACCCCCGCCCCTTCTGAAACAAAAATATTGACGCAATCGACTTCATCCATCACAGCGCGTAAGCGTTTTGCTTCTGCAGTAAGATCAAGTGCCATTTCAGGGATAAACACCGCGTGAACTTCAAAAGCTTCCCGACTTAAACCTAACTCAGGCAACCAGTCGGCTTGATCTAATAATTTGCGATATGCTTGCGCTGTTGCCGCTGTCAACCAACCACAATTCCGCCCCATAACTTCATGAATAATCAACATACGCGGATTAGAATTGTTTTCATCAACCACATTTTGAAAATACTTTGCCCCTTGTTCAGCAGCAGTCCACGCGCCTAATGATTGTTTAATCGGATAAACATCATTATCAACCGTTTTAGGTAAACCAATTACTGTTAAACCATAATCATTTTCAGCTAAATAAGCCGCTAAATTAGCAGCGGCGATATTGGTATCATCGCCACCAATCGTGTGTAATATATCAACCCCATCTTTGATTAATTGATCTGCTGCTACTTTTTGAGGATCTTCACCTTCTTTGACTAGACCACGTTTTACGCAGTCTTTAATATTGGTTAATTTAACGCGGCTATTACCAATACTTGAGCCACCAATTTTTTGTAATCGACCTGCATTAGCCCGAATTTCAGGGGTTACAGAATAATAGTCACCCAATAAGAGTCCTTTGTACCCACTGCGATAACAGATAATTTCAATACTTGGGTCAATCTCAGAGTAGCGTTCAATTAAACTACCCACAGCTGAGTTAAGACACGGTGCTAAACCACCCGCTGTTAAAAGCGCAACTTTTTTAGGTTTATTCATAATATTTTATTAAATAATAAAGTTAAAAAACTAAGATGTTTTTAAAAACATCGGTAAAATTAAAATTTTAACACATTATTAAGAGCTTCCCCTAGGTGACTGTTAGCGCAAGATAGACCTTTATATGAAATTTAGTAATATCGTTTATAATAGGTCATACTTTGGCTTAATTAGACTATTTTGAGAGTGATATATGACAGGAGATAAACCAAGCATTCAAACTATTATTTTATCGGTCATATTTTTTACGTTAGCTTTATTACTCGCGCTTATTTTATTTAGCTATAACATAGGAGATGGTGGTTTTTTTTTAAGTGGTGGTAAAGGGGAAGTTCATAATATTTTAGGTGTGTTAGGTGCATGGATTGCAGATATTATTCTAAATTTATTTGGATTTATAGGTTTTTTATTCCCTTTTATGTTGGCATGGCACGGCTATTTAGTTTACAAACGTCAACAGCCGCATAATCAACTCAATAAATTCTTTTCTGGATTTATCCAATGTCTCACTATTCTTGCAGGTTCTGCAATTTTTTACCTATATATTCCGCCTTTATTCATTGAATTAGGACATGGTCGTGGTGGAATTTTAGGTAGAATTATTGCCGATGTTGTTATTGTTGTTTTTGGTGATGGCTATGGATTACGGTTGATTTTAGGGGTCTTCATTTTAGGAATTACTATTTTTAGTGGTCCCTCTTGGTTTTCAATTATAGAATATATTGGTAAATATACGTGTGAAGGCTGCATGAAATTATTTAATTATTTCTCCAATAAATTTCCCATTAAAGAAAAATTTGAGTTCTTACCTAAACAAGGTAATGAATTAACGGTCAATAATTTAGCAGAAATTAAACCTTCCCCGCGTTTACCTAAAAAGTCAGCCCCTATTTATCGCCCTGCATTACCTAATGCTTCATTATTAGTCAAACATAAAAAAAAGGTCAAAGGCTATTCAAAATCAGAGTTAGAGGCGATGGCTGATTTAGTTGAAAGTGTTCTTGATGATTTTAATGTCTCAGTAACAGTCGTTGATAAATTTCCAGGTCCTGTTATTACCCGATTTGAATTATTACTCGCACCGGGGGTAAAAGTAAGTCGTGTTAATAGCTTAACCAAAGATTTAGCGCGCGGACTCTCTGTTTCCAGTGTTCGAGTCGTCGATGTTATAAAAGGGAAGCCGGTTATTGGTTTAGAAATTCCTAATAAAGAACGAGAAATGGTTTCTTTTAATGACTTAGTTAATTCAAAAGATTTTTCGCAAGAAGAATCGCCTTTAACACTGATTTTAGGGAAAGATATTGCAGGTAAAATTGTCATGGTCAATTTAGGGAAAATGCCACATCTATTAGTCGCAGGCACAACAGGATCAGGAAAATCTGTGGCAATTAATACGATGATTTTGAGCTTATTGTTTAAATCTAATCCAAAAAAAGTACGACTGATTATGATTGATCCTAAAATGCTTGAACTCTCTGTTTATGAAGATATTCCCCATCTATTAACCCCTGTGGTTACTGATATGAAAGAAGCCAGTAATGCCTTGCGTTGGGCTGTCGGCGAAATGGAACGGCGTTATAAATTGATGTCAAAATTGGGGGTTAGAAATTTACACAGCTTCAATCAAAAAATTAAAAAAGGAATAACGTTGGAGCGTCCAATTCTTGATCCGCTGTTTCAACCTGATCCTATGATTGAAGGAAAACAAACAGCCCCCGAACTAGAGACTTTACCTAATATTGTTATTGTTATTGATGAATTAGCCGATATGATGATGATCGTAGGTAAAAAAGTGGAAGAATTAATTGCACGTCTCGCCCAGAAAGCCCGTGCAGCGGGAATTCATTTAATTTTAGCAACTCAACGTCCTTCTGTTGATGTTTTAACAGGATTAATTAAAGCCAATATTCCAGGAAGACTTTCATTTCGAGTTTCATCACGAATAGATTCACGCACTATTCTTGACCAAGGGGGGGCTGAAAGTTTACTTGGTAATGGTGATATGCTTTATTTACCAACGGGTTCAAGTACGCTTGTACGCGCTCATGGTGCATTTGTTGATGATGACGAGGTCATTAAAGTGGTTGATTTTTTAAAAACAACAGCCCCCCCTGATTATTTAACCAATATTTTAGAAGAGTCCAAGGAACTTATTCCTGGCTTAGATAAGATGGATATTGGAAAATCTGATTCTGAAACTGATGTATTATATGATGAAGCGGTGGCTTTTGTTATCGAAAGCCGTAAAGCGTCTATTTCCAGTGTTCAAAGACGTTTAAAAGTCGGCTATAACCGCGCAGCAAAAATGATAGATGATATGGAGTCTGCTGGCATAATTAGTGCGCCTGAATGTAATGGGTCACGTACCGTATTAGCACCTGTAATAGAAGAATAAGTTTATCTTAAGTAAGAAATATCTAAAATTTAACAAGGGATTTAAATGCAACAAACAATAACGAAAGCAGTCTTTCCTGTCGCAGGATTAGGAACACGTTTTTTACCCGCAACAAAAGCTAACCCAAAAGAAATGTTATCCATTGTGGATAAACCTTTAATTCAATATGCAGTAGAAGAAGCGATTGCGGCAGGTATTGAAACCTTAATTTTTATTACAGGAAGAAATAAGCATTGCATTCAAGACCATTTTGATAAAACCTACGAGTTGGAAGCAGAGTTAGAGAAAAAGGGAAAATTTGAATTAGTCAATCAATTACAAACTATTCTTCCTCCGCATGTAAGCTGTGTTTTTATTCGTCAAAATCAAGCCTTAGGTTTAGGACATGCAGTCAATTGTGCGAAACCCATTATTGGTGATGAACCTTTTGTAGTTATCCTTGCTGATGATTTAGTGCGAAATAATGAAGAGGGTTGTACACGCCAATTAATTAACTTATTTAACCAACAACATTATAGTATTTTAGCGGTTGAGCCAATCGCAAAAGAAGAAACAGATAAGTACGGAATTGTCGCGATTAAACCACAAAATGAAAGGATTGGTAATTTAGTCTCTATTATTGAAAAACCCAAGCCTGAAAACGCGCCATCCAACTTAGCTGTCATTGGTCGCTATGTTTTAACACCTGCTATTTTTAAGTATCTAAACCGCTTAGATCAAGGTGCAGGGGGAGAAATTCAATTAACCGATGCGATTGCAAAGCTATTAAAAGAAGAACCCATCTTAAGTTATAAGTTTGAAGGGCGACGCTATGATTGTGGTTCTAAATTGGGCTATCTTATTGCGAATGTAGAGTATGCACTATTACACCCTGAAATTGGCATAGAGTTTTTAAAATATCTAAAGAAAGAACTTTATTTATAACTGCTTGATAAATAATATTTTTATATTTATATTTATATAACATATTGATTTATAAGTATTTTAAAAAGATTCAAAATAGCCACGGCTTACTGTAGAATCCTCGACCCTATTTAAAATTTAGTGAGGAATTCTATTAATGTCTGCATCATTACCTTCTTTTTATGCCGTAACTGAGCTTCCATTACAAAAAGCTTCTCTTGATATTTGGGAAACTAAATACCGTTTAAAAACTAAAAATGGTGAGGCAATTGATCAAGATATTGATGCAACTTATCGGCGGGTTGCTAAAGCCTTAGCTGCGGTTGAAAAAACCAAAGATTTACAACAAAAATATTATCAAGAATTTCTATGGGTATTGCGTCAAGGCGCAATTCCTGCAGGGCGGATTATTTCAAATGCTGGGGCTGAAAAACATAAGCCTGCAACCTCAACGATCAACTGTTTTGCGTATGAAACCCCTGTTTTAACTGATAAAGGTGTTTTTTCTATAGGTGAGCTTGCTAATAAAAAGAAAGCGGTTAACGTCTTAAATGGTAATGGTAACTGGTCAAGTGTGATGTTTGAATCGCATGGAAAACAAGCGGTTCATACACTTGCGTTCAAATATGCCGATAATAAAGCTATCTCCAAAGTAAGAGCCACTAAAAATCATCGCTGGATTTTGAAGTCAGGTTCAGTTATTACGAGTGAGTTTTGGCTAACAACTTCTAAGTTAAAATCATTTAAAAAAATAGCGAATATTATTGCCCCTTCTCAAACTGTTGATAATAATGAATATAAATTAGGTGTTTTACATGGAGCAACGTATGGCGATGGGAGTTTAATTAAAGAATCCAGACAGCGTTATAATCTACATTTAATCGGTAATAAATTAGATATAATTCCTTTTTTACCTAATTTTATTGGAGAAGGTCGATCTTATGATTATGTTAATGATGAAAATCAACGCTTTACTTTTGAATCTGAGATAGGCTTAAAAGAATTACCGAATGCTTCACTTTGTAGCTATAGTTATCTTAAGGGATTTTTTGCAGGTATTTTAGCAACAGATGGTAGTATTCATTCATCTGAAGGTAAACGTTCCGTTGCTTTATGTGTGTATGGAAGTTCTGAGTTAATGGACTTTTTAGGGCAATACCTACCCATTTTAGGTATTACAATTACCCATTGTAAAAAGGATTTTGGTCGTGGTGAGTTTTCTAATTATGGTGAACGAAAGCATGATGTTTTTAGAATGAATATTCATCCTAGTACCGTTGATATAAATGATGTACTAAGAAGTTTTCATTTAAAACATTTCTATCAAACTGATAATGGTGCTGCGCGCTCAAAAGTATGGACATTTGTTAACATTAGCGACAGTGTTGAAATGAAAGAAGTTTATTGTTGCACTGAGCCTGAAACAGGTAGCTTTTGTTTGTTTCATGGACTATTGACAGGGAACTGTACCGTCTCAGGCGTTATAGAAGATTCAATGGATGATATTCTTAGTAAAGTGCATGAAGCTGGACTTACTTTGAAGTCAGGCGCCGGCATTGGCTATGAATTTTCAACCCTTAGACCAAAAGATGCTTATGTCTCAGGCGCAGGCGCTTATACCTCAGGGCCACTGTCATTTATGGATATTTACGACAAAATGTGTTTTACGGTCTCTTCAGCAGGGGGGAGACGTGGCGCACAAATGGCGACGTTTGATATTTGTCATCCTGATGTCATTGAATTTATCCGTGCAAAACGTGAGGATGGACGTTTACGCCAATTTAACCTATCGTTATTAATTACCAGTGAATTTATTGAAGCGGTTAAAAATAAAGCCGATTGGCCGTTATCGTTTCCTGTTACAACAAAAGAAGTTAAAGAAGATAATTTAGATTTAAACGATGCCAAACAAATTGTTTGGCGTGAACTATCTGGAACAGCCCAGTATGTTAATAATAGTGATGGTTTAGTCGCTTGTAAAATTATTAAAACCATTCCAGCACAACGTTTATGGGACATTATTATGTCCTCGACTTATGATTATGCAGAGCCTGGTTTTATTTTGATTGATGAAGCCAATAAAATGAATAACAATTGGTTTTGTGAATCACTTAGAACAAGCAATCCATGTGTTACAGCGGATACATGGGTGCAAACTAACAATGGGGCAAAACAAGTTTCCGCTTTATTGGGTCAGCAAATTCAAGTTTTAGTTGATGGAAAATTGCATCTTTCAGGGGTAGATGGTTTTTTTAAAACGGCGACCAAAAAAGTCGTTAAATTAATCACTAAAGAAGGCTTTAGTTTACGTTTAACCGATGACCATCGACTCCGAAAAATTATAAATCAAACGAGTTGTAAACAAGAAACACAATGGTGTACAACCAGTAATCTTAAAAAAGGCGATAAAATTTTATTAAATAATCATCGTGAGTTTAATAGTTGGAAAGGAAAATATACACAAAATCAAGGCTATTTAATGGGTTTATTAGTTGGCGATGGCACATTAAAAAAAGATAAAGCCGTTTTATCTGTTTGGAAAACCGCTCAAGTTGTTAATATAGGCTTTGATAATATCAACGCAGGGATTGATGCGATGATGGAAAAAGTCCTTGAAGCCTCTAAAGAGTTTTCTATTCGTTGTGACTTTAACGGTTGGGCTGAAATTAAAGATAGAAATGAATACCGACTCAGTTTTTCAGGACTTAAAGACTTAACTGATGAATTAGGAATGTCAACAAATAAAGTCGTTACGCCCGAAATAGAATCAGCATCGAGTGATTTTTACCAAGGCTTTTTACAGGGTTTTTTTGATGCTGATGGTAGCGTTCAAGGAACTCAAGAAAAAGGTGTTAGTGTCCGTTTAGCTCAATCTGATTTACCTAGATTAGAAGCTGTTCAACGAATGTTATTACGTTTAGGCATTAAATCAAGTATTTATCGTAATCGTCGTCCTGCTGGGATTAAAAAGTTACCGAATGGTAAAGGTGGGCATGCTGATTATCAAATCAAAGCCCAACATGAACTAGTCGTAAGCGGGGATAATTTAATTAGTTTTCAAAAGAAAATTAATTTTACTGATACAAATAAGGCTTTAAAACTTAAAGCAGTACTTAATAATTATAAACGTCAATTAAATCGTGAACGCTTTACGGCAATAATTGAGGGTATTATTGACGATGGGGTTGAAGATGTTTTTGATATTCAAGTGCCTGGTATTAATACTTTCGATGCGAATGGTTTACATGCCCATAATTGTGGCGAACAGATCCTCCCCCCTTATGGTTCATGCCTTCTAGGGTCAATTAACCTGACTCGTTTTATCAAAAAACCTTTTACCAATGAATCTTCCTTTGATTGGGATACTTATCGTAAAGTGATTCGTATTTTCACGCGAATGCTGGATAATGTCGTAGAAATAAATGGTTTGCCATTAGAAAAACAGCGCGAAGAAATTATTTCCAAACGTCGACATGGCATGGGGTATTTAGGCTTAGGTTCAACGGTCACCATGCTAGGGATGAAATATGGCGATAAACAATCTCTTCAATTTACGGACGAAATTACTAAAGTGTTAGCGATTGAAGGTTGGAAAGAAGGTTTAGCTTTAGCAAAAGAAAAAGGTGTAGCACCAATTTTAGAGCAAATTTTTACAGTGACAGGTGAAATGCTACATAAACGTCCCGAAATGGTGACGGATGGTTATAACGTAGGCGATGAAATTGCAGGTAAAGTGTTACATGCTAAATACAGTCGTTATATGCAGAAAATTGCGGAAGATGAACCTGAATTAATCGCTGAACTCATTAAAGTCGGGGCGCGTTTTACTCATGCAACAAGTATCGCCCCGACCGGGTGTGTTGTTCCTAATACATTAATTGTGACCGACAAAGGCTTACAAAAAATAGAAAACCTAGGCGATACCAAAGGTCAGCAATGGCAAGAGGTTAATTTCAAAGTCTCTACAGATGAAGGCTTTAAAGAAGTCACTCAATTTTTTATTAATGGTGAAGTTGAAACCGTAAAAATAACAACCTCAAATGGTCGAATCATTGAAGCAACGCCAAATCATCAAATCAGAGTTATTTGTCCCGAAACAGGTTATATATGGAAAAAATTAGAAGCTATTAAACAAGGCGATGTGATTCCTAGTTTGGTTGATAATTATCCAATGGATTTAAACCCAGAAAAAATGCTAAAAGTTGAATTAAACCAAGATGAAGGGCATTATTGGAATAGAGGCCATTTTCGTAGTCCTGATTTTTTAGATGAAAATATTGCTGAATTTATTGGTTTTTTACATGCGAATGGCAATATTAAAACAGAGCGACATATTAGACTTTTTCATCATATTGATTATGCCGAACAAGCTTTTGAGCATTTTAGTAAAACTTTAAAAACATGTTTTAATATTGAAGCTAAGCTAAAACAGTTAGAAGGAGATAAATATTTAAAA
>CAYROI010000012.1:2715-8384 GCA_964425835.1 uncultured Methylococcaceae bacterium | reverse complement strand
ATGTTTTAATATTGAAGCTAAGCTAAAACAGTTAGAAGGAGATAAATATTTAAAATTAAAAGAACTTCATATCCATTCTTTAAATTTAGTCAATTGGCTGAGATTAAATAATTTATCAAAAGAATCATCGGTTAATATTCGTATCCCTAACAGGATTATGCAAGGGGGGCGAAAAATAATTAATGCTTATATCCGTGGGTTATTTGAAGGGGATGGTAGTATTTATGGAAATGCGATTTCATTTACAAGTGTTTCCGAATCATTTATTTTAGAACTACAAGTTTTAATACAATCTATTGGGATGGTCGCTAAAAAAGATATATCCGTTAAAGCCGACTCAAAAGGTCACAAAGGCGATAAAGATGTCTATCGCTTATCTATTAATCATTATATGGATAGACAACGGTTTATAGCAAACATTGGCTTTATATCTAATAAAGGAAATATTGAAATTGAATCGTCAAGAAATCACGCGACACGACAATTAAAAAAATCAATCTTAGCAACAATTGGCTTGGCGTTTAATCGTAAAACACGTCCTGCTATACGCAATCAAATCGCTATTTTTCAAGAGTCACTTTCTAATGAAGTTTCGTTTGAAGAAGTGGTGTTGATTGAAGAAGGTTTTGCCCAAACCTATGATTTGTCTGTTCCTGAAAATGTTACTTATACGGCTAATAATTTAGTATCACATAATACTATTTCTTTATCGTTAGCCAATAATGCTAGTAACGGCATAGAGCCAAGTTTTGCCCATCATTATTCACGCAATGTGATTCGTCAGGGTAAAAAGTCCAAAGAAAAAATTGATGTGTATTCCTTTGAGTTGTTAGCTTATCGAGAATTAATTAATCCTGAGGCAATGCCTTATAGTGAAAATCCAGAATTGCAATTACCAGATTATTTTATTTCAGCCGATTCAGTAACGCCTAAACAACATGTTGATGTGCAAGCTGCGGCACAACAATGGATTGATTCGTCTATTTCTAAAACAGCGAATGTGCCAACCGATTATCCTTATGAAGATTTTAAAGATATTTATCAGTATGCTTATGAAAAAGGTTTAAAGGGCTGTACCACGTTTCGATTTAATCCTGAGGTTTTTCAAGGGGTTTTAGTAAAAGAAACTGATTTAGAAAATACTGTTTATGAATTTACTTTAGAAGATGGCACTAAAATTGAATTAAAAGGTAATGAAGAAGTTGAATATGATGGTGAAATGCACTCAGCCGCAAATTTATTTGATGCCTTGAAGGAAGGCTATTATGGGAAATTTTAATTGCTAACGCCATAATATTAAATTAAATATTGGGTTATACTCATGTAACCCAATATCTACCAAGGTGTTTATGCTATCGTTTTCCAGTTCTTTAACAAAGTGTCCAATATTTCCTTAGGTTGGGAATTTTTTACCTTCGCTTCTTCAAAATACTTCATGACTTTTGAAATAGGTTTTTGTAACCCCTTCCCTGCAAATAAATATTCAAACCAGCCTTTACTCTTGATCCTTTTTTTTAAATTGGCAACAGAACGATCACTTGGATAAGTTAATGTTGTTGGGCGTGTTTTTGCTTTAAAGAATATCTTTAAATTGGCATGTGTATCTATTTTAACCACATCAAAATATTGACTTGCACAAGCAATCAGGGTATCAATACTAAAATAAAAAAGATGGGCTTTAAATATAATATTATGTGGCGAGGCATCCTTAGCTTCAATCCAAGGTACTTCAATGAAAAGCATCCCATGAGGGTTTAATAAGGCATATAGTTTTTCAAAGGCAAGTAGAGGGGATGCGAGATGTTCTAATACATGAAAGAGTGTTATAACGTCATACGTTCCGTCAATATCATTTAATTCTCCTGTTTTAATATCACAGTCATATTCTTTCTTCGCATAAGCTGAATAACCTATATTCGGTTCAATTCCTTGAGATTTAAACCCTAGCTTGCCCATTAAATAAACAAATTCGCCGCCGCCTGCCCCTACATCCATTAAGCTACCTTGATCAACGCCTGTATTTTGCATAGATTCATAACGTTGTAATGCTATTTTACCCGCACGATAAATATGTCTGGGTTCTGGAATGTATGCCTTTTTATAATCTAATCGATAATTATGTGAATAATAAGTTTTTAGTTCTTGAGTCGTTGGCAGTGGGTTTTGTTGAATAAGACCACATTGGAGACATAATGAAACGCGTAATTTCTCAGAGGTTTTTGTATCTATTTGAGAAATATTTTCAAAAGAATCATGATTACACAGTACGCATTTCATCTATTATTCCTAATTGTATAAGATGGGAAGGTATTTTTTATGTGTAAAATGATAACAACACTTGAAGTACACTGTCCAACATTATACGCATTTGCACTTTTCTGCGTAGGAACGAAAAATTTGTAACATACTAAGCTGACTACGCCTTTATTTTTTAAGTTAATGTCTTAACCGCATCCGCCGTTTGAAAAAATACTTGCCCTGATTCGAGTTTTTCTAGAAAATGGGTTAATTTTAATTTATCCATCACAGGCCCTTTAACTTCGGATAAATGGAGTGTAATACCTTGGTTCTTTAAACTATGAGACAGCATTTCTAATGCTTCTAAAGCCGTGCTATCTATATAACTTACTGAGGTAAAAATTAATACGATATGCTTAATTGGACGGCGTTCTAAACGTTCTAAAATAAAATCACCCACATAATCTGAGTTAGTAAAAGTCAAGTTTTCATCAACACGTAATAGTAATAAGTTTTCCCACGTTTCTACTTCATGTCGCCTAATATTACGATAATGCTCACTATTCTCAACACGCCCAACTTCAGCAATATGTGGATGGCTGGTTTGGCGTAAATAACTAGCAATCGTTAAAATAATTCCTAACACTAATCCTTCTTCAATACCAAAAAAAAGTACCCCCAATAAAGTAACGAGTTCAGCAACCCCATCAGCACGATCATATTGCCAAGTTTTAATAATATCTTTTAATTTTATTAACGGAAAAATAGCGATTAAAATAATTGCGGCTAAAGTTGCTTTTGGAATAAATTCAAAGCCATCACTGGCAAAAACAACGGCAAAACTTAAAAGCACTACCGCAATGAGCATTGCCATTTGTGTTCTAGCGCCTGCGGTAAAATTAACCATCGTACGACTAAATCCCCCTGCAACCGACATCCCGCCCGTGATGGCAGTAGCTAAATTAGCACACCCAATTGCAATAAGTTCTTGATTGGGATTAATGCGTTGATGACGTAAGTTAGCCGTTATTTTAGCAATCGCGACACTTTCAACATAAGCAATTAACGCGATAAAACCCGCGTAGGGCAATAATAAAGACCATTTGTCAGGTTTAATAAAATCAAGGCTAAAAGTAGGTAACCCACCTTGAATTGCCCCGACAATGGCGACATTTGCAGTCGTAGAAAAATTATAGTGAACAACGAGTAACGTTGTGGTGACAACCGCTAATAGTGGGGCTGTTTTACTAATACCAATAATAATCGCTTGACTTAGCCCTGTTTTTTTTAATAAAGCAACCAAAGGCTTGTTAAAAAAAATTAAAATGCCCAAACTTAATAACCCAAGTTTAATGGCGGTTAAGTTAAAATGTTGCAAACTCGTTTGGTAACATTCAATATCAAGACCACAATGTGGCTTAGGAATCCCTAATAACTGCGGCAGTTGGCTAAAAATAATAAGAATACTTGCCCCACTCGTAAACCCTGTTAAGACAGGATGACTAATAAAACTAACCAATCCCCCCATGCGTAATGCTGCCATCGCTAAGAGAATAACCCCACTTTCAGCCGCAAGAATAATGGCACTTTCTATAGGACTGCCTAACGCACTGATCTCAGATGAATTTAATGCACTGGCAATCATAATCGCAGCAATAGAAACAGGCCCTACGGACATAGTGCGACTTGTGCCTAATAACGCATAAATGACAGGGGGGAAAATACTTGCATATAAGCCGAGTTGAGGTGGTAATCCTGCCAATATGGCATAAGCAATCCCTTGAGGAACAAGGAGAATTGCCGTGATTATGCCTGCAAAAACATCACCGTTAAAATCAGTCTTACTATAGCTTCTCAGCCATTCAATAATGGGAAAAAAGTGCATTTTAAATTTTTATCAGTATGATTAGAGGTTAATCTCAAGATTAAGAAATTGAGATTATTCGGCTATTACAAAAGGATTAAAAACATCAACACCTAATTGTTTGAAATCTTTTATATTTCGAGTTATTAATGTTGCAGATAATTCCATTGCTGTTGCCGCGATAATAGCATCTGGCAATTTAATTCGTTTTAACTGACGAATTTCAATAACTCGCTTTACAATTTCATCATTTAGAGGATTAATTGAAGCATAACTTATGAATTCTATGGCTTTTTTCTTATTCTCATCACTAAAAGTAAAACCTAAAAATTCCATTTTGGAGATCACCGAAATTTGGAAACTCTTTTGCATTAAGTTTGTTACATCTTTTTTTACGATGTTATCCATATCTCCATTAAAATAATAAATAAGAATATTAGTATCCCATAAATAAATGGGCATATTAATACTTCCATTCATTACGCATTACCTCAAGTTGTTCATCAATATTTTTCAAATGACTCACACCAAAAAAATCTTCAGGATTAAATCCCTGTTTAGTCTTTAAATCATCTGCAACAGGAAAAATAAAAATTTCTACTTTATTTGCCGTAAAATATTCAGGAATATCAATAACACCTTTTAACTGTTGAATATCCATCAATTGTCGTATTGCCTGCATAATCTTTATCCTAAAAAACTATTTATAATGCCTAGTTAAATCGTAGAGACAAAGAATTACGCCTCTACGAATAATAAATTTACGCCTCACTATCCTCTTTAACTAATTTAGCACTATATTTTTCTAAATGCGGAATATCAAAGCGTGAGCCTTTTAACATGAGTTGCCAATACATCCATGGAAAGCCCATAGTTTTACCAAACCACCACATTAAGCTTTCTTTGCGTGGGTCAAGAAAAGGAAATGAAGGCGTTACTTTGCCCCCATACGAAAATTCTGCCAGTATCACGGTATTTAACGAAGTCGTTAATGGACATGAACCATAACCATCATAGCCTTCAACTACGAGTGCATTATTTTTAAGTTTTAAAATATTATCCACAACAACAGGCACTTGCTTGCGAACTGCGGCGGCTGTTTTTGCATTGGGGGTATTTGTTACATCCCCTAGCCCAAAAACATTGGCATATTTTGTGTGTTGCAAGGTATTTTTATTAACATCAACCCAACCACTTGCCACTAAAGGACTTTTTTTAATAAAATCAGGTGCGCTTTGCGGCGGAGTGACGTGAATCATGTCAAATTTTTTGTCAACGGTTGTTTTTTTACCTTCACTGTCAGTCGTTTCAAAGGTTGCGGTTTTAGTTTCCCCATTAATAGCGACTAAATTATGTCCAAAATTACACTTAATACCATAGTTCTTAACCACTTTAGTCAAAGCTTTTGCAAAAAAAGGCACGCCAAACATTCCAGGCCCTGCATTACAAAATTGAACATCAATATGATCACGAATCCCTTTTTTAATAAAACGATCCGTGGCAAGATACATAATTTTTTGAGGCGCACCTGCACATTTTATTGGCATTGGGGGCTGGGTAAATAAAG
>CAYROI010000012.1:0-2615 GCA_964425835.1 uncultured Methylococcaceae bacterium | reverse complement strand
ATTTTTTGAGGCGCACCTGCACATTTTATTGGCATTGGGGGCTGGGTAAATAAAGCCGTGCCTGACTTCATATTTTTAACACATTCCCAAGTATATTCAGTCGTTTCAGGTGAATAGTTACTACAAACGCCATTTTTATTAAGGGTTTCTTTCAGTCCTTTGATTTTATCCCAATCTAATTGTAATCCAGGACAAACCACTAAATAATCATAGCTAATTTTATCGCCTGAACGCAGTGTGACGCTATTGTCATCAGGTTGAAAACTATCGGCATAGTCTTTAATCCAAGTAACGGTTGGATGAATTAAATCGGCTTCATTTTTCGTGGTTTTTTTTAAGGTATAAGCCCCGCCACCGATGATGGTGAAACCTGGTTGATAATAATGCTTTTCTGAGGGTTCAATAATGGCGATGTCAATCATTTTATCTTGACGACGCATATTATTGGCAACGGATACGCCTGCGGCACCGCCGCCTACAATTAAAATACTATGGTGTTTTTCTGACATTGAAGTCTCCAATAAGTAAAGGTTATTGTTATTGTTGTCGGCTATAAAAATAGCTTAGGGTTGTACAGCCGCTTTAGAGGTTGCATCGCTCAAAAGTCGTACTGATTCGCTTATGATAATGCAGTGTATCTTAGAGTTCATTATCTGTTAAAAAATAGTTATTCATTTGCTTGAGGTTAAACTTTGTAAAAAATTTTCTAAATCTTGTTTTTCTTGTATCGTTAGTTTAAGCGGAAAAATCGCAGGATCAAGAAAAGGATTTTTATCCCCACCTTTATCATAATATTCGATTACATCCTTTAAGGTTTTCATGCTGCCATCGTGCATATAAGGGGCAGTTAAGGCAATGTTTCGCAACGTTGGGGTTTTAAATTTTCCTATATCTGAGACTATTTTGGTCACTTGATAACGCCCAAGTTCAGATTTTTGAATCGCAGTAAGATTGACCGAGGCAGGTAACTTTCCTTGTTTTATCAAAGGAAATAAGAATTTTAATTGTTTTGAACCAACCCCAATATTATAAAAACGATTATCAGTAAAACGGGCATTATTCCATGAAATTTCATGACAATTTGCGCAATTGCCTTTACGTCGAAAAATTCTTAATCCACGGGCGGCACTTTGGGATAATTTAGTGCGATCACGTCCAAAATAATATTGATCAAAATTAGAATTACCGCCGATTAAGGTTCGCTCAAAACTAGCGATAGCTTGTTCAATTTGTGTTGTTGTTATTTCGTTGCTTTTAAAAACTTTCTTAAATTCACGTTGATAATTTTCATCAGCTTTAACGATATTAACAATGGCTTGTGAATCTTTCAAGCCATGTTCAATTGGGTTTGTCAAAGGCCCTAACGCCTGTTCTTCTAAACTTTTAGCGCGCCCGTCAACAAAAAAACTTTGATAAAAAGCAGCATTCATAACGGTTGGCGCATTTCGTGTGCCAGTTAACCCTTTAATTCCCTTAGCTGTTTTTAGTCCATCGGTAAAGGCTTTATTTTCCTGATGACAACTGGCACAACTGATTGTTCCATCAGCACTCAAGCGGCTATCGTTAAATAAACGCTGTCCTAAATTTATTTTTTCAGGGGTTTGTGGGTTATCATTAGGAATTGTTAGCGGTGGTAAACCAAGTAAATTATCGGCTAATAATAATTTAGGGAGCAATAAACCAATCATTAAAATTAAGCGCATTAGTGGTATCCTTTAAAACGAAAGGCAAAATAGACAGCATCCTTGTGTCCATTTTACCTAAAATCAGCGATTAATCTTGTTCGGGCATATCTTGAACAATTACAACGTAAGGTTCGCCAATGGGTAATTTATCTTCAGGTTTTTTAAAATAAATCACTTTACCATAGGTTTCATTAATAGCAGGCATTAGTTTTGCCGCTTCTTCTGCAGTTAAGTCTGGAAAGGTAGCATGTGCACGCGGTACTTCTACTTTATGATAATGCCAATATTTTTTTTCCGCCTCAGGTAAGGTATTATATTGTTCAGTAGGAATAATATATTCAAAACCAATCGGTTTGTCTTGGTCTTTCATTCCTGTATGGAACATTAAACAAATAAACGTTGAATCTTCATAAGCTTTACAGTGATGATGAACGATCACTTGTAATTTAGGATCATGCACATCTTTGGTATCAGGGACTAAATGTCGAATCGCCTGAATATGTAAATCATTAAACCCTAAATGATTTGGGTATTCTTTTTGGCGCGGGTTAAAGGTTTCATTATAAGTTTTAGCACGTGGGGTTTTAGAGATTGCACTATCTACGGCTGTTGTCTTAACTTCTGCATTCGCATAAGTAGAGACTGCTATAATGAGCAAACTGCTCAGTAATAATTTAAGTTTCATTTTTCCTTCCTTTATTATTATAAAAAATAACGTGGTCGTTAAACCACGCTTCAATCTTTGAAATCTTCAATCTATTTAGACCAAGCCTCAAATCCACCTGCCATAGACAAAACATTGTTATAGCCTAATTCTTGTAGCGTTTGTGCCGCTAAAGCTGAGCGTCCGCCTGTGCGGCAATAAACTAATACGGCTACAGATTTATCTTCTAATTCTGGAAAATTACCGACTTTAAACTCCAACACACC
>CAYROI010000011.1:33802-36976 GCA_964425835.1 uncultured Methylococcaceae bacterium | reverse complement strand
TTCCATGCCAATGTGAACCGTTGCTAAATTATAAGAATGGCTTAATGCCTGATGTAGCGGGATAATACCATGTTGTTTATGATCATAATTTTTTGGTGACCAAACTTGCCCATCACGTCTAACCTGAATATTGGTATCGCTTACAGGGGTTACTATGGTGTACTTATCCGCTTGCATTAAGGCGGTGAGATAAACGGCAGGTTTAATCAACGAGCCAATCGGTCTTGATGTATCTAAAGCCCGATTAAACCCTGCTTGCATTGTTTTTCTACCCCCGACTAAAGCCACAATTTCTCCATTTTCTCTGCGAGTTACCACAACTGCAGTTTCTAATTGCTGACTATTAGGACGTTTTTCTAAAGCGGCTATTTTTTTAGCCACGACCGCTTCTAAACGATTTTGTATTTGTGTATCTAAGGTGGTAAAAATTTTTAACCCTTCAGTTGTCAAATCAGCTTCATTATATTGCTGCTCAAGCTCCCGTTTAACTTTATCTAAAAAAGCAGGATAACGATTAACAGAACGATGTTTATGAGGAATTACATCTAATGATTTTGCCGTTGCCTGTGTTAATTCTTCTTGAGTAATATAATTTTGCTTAAACATTTCAGTTAACACTAAATTACGGCGTTTTAAAGCACGTTTAGGGTGTCGTCTTAAATCATAATAAGAAGGTCCTCTGACTAAAGCAACTAATCCTGCAACTTGATGCAATGGTAAGTTTTTCAAAGGTCTACCAAAATAAAATTGACTTGCAAGACCAAATCCATGAATCCCATTAGCCCCATCTTGACCTAAATAAATTTCGTTTAAATAAGCTTCTAAAATTTCATCTTTTTCATAATTAATTTCTAAAAGTAATGACATAAAAATTTCATTAATTTTACGTTTTAATTTACGATCAGAGGTCAAATAAAAGTTTTTAACTAATTGTTGGGTAATGGTACTTCCTCCTTGAACTAACCCGCCTGCCTGTATATTTTTCCAGGCTGCCCGTGCAATACCGCGTAAAGAGATACCATGATGTTGATAAAAATTCCGATCTTCAGTTGCAAATAATCCATGTATTAAAGAAACAGGGGCATCTTTAAGTTTAATCAGTACTCGGTCTTCTTTACGTTGAGGATAAAAACTCCCGATTTGTACAGGGTCTATACGTGTTATGGGTACTTTTTTATGAGTTTCTACATCTGTAATTTGCTTAATTGTATTTTTAGAAAATTGAATGTGTAAATGTTGACTTATTTGTTGTCCATCCCAAAAATCAAACTGCCGTGTTTTTAACGCAATTTTATTGCCGCTTTTATAATAAGAACCTTCTGATAATAGACTTTTATCTTGTCGATAATGCAATTGTTCTAATAAATCTTCAAACTCGGCTTGTTTTATCTTAAGTCCTGCATATATATCTAATGGATTCGCATAAATACGGGCAGGAATATCCCAACGTTTATTTTTAAAAGTTGCACGAATTTTATTGTCTAAACCAACAAGGTAAAACAATAAGTAAATAAATAAAATGAAAATAACGGGAACAACTAATTTTAAAAAAAAAGAGCGCATAGCCTATTTTATTGTGATTTAAAGCAAAGAAAATTACTAACTAGTGTAGCATTTTAAAATCAATAAACCGTAAATAGCGTAATTAAATCATCACGTCTGGGCTATTTTTTACTCAGGGCGTTATATAATAAGGCTTTATCAAAGCACGCTTTTAAACCTTAGGAAAAATAAATGAAATTTGTTACCGCTATCGCTTCTGTGTTGTTTATCGTAATCAGTTATCATGCCAATGCCGCAGATAAATTTAAAGTCTGTGCCGATCCTTTAAATCCACCCTATTCAACTAAAAAACAAGATGGGTTTGAAAATAAAATTGCCGCTTTATTTGCAAAAAAACTCGGTCAAGAAGTTGAATATACTTGGTTTCCGCAACGTATTGGCTTTATTAGAAATACGTTAAGAGTAGAATTAAAAGAGGGAAGTGGTAATTATAAATGTGATGTCGTGATGGGGGTTCCTGCAGGGTACGAGCTAACACTTACTACTAAGCCTTATTATCGTTCACAGTATTTATTATTAATTGCTAAAGGACGGGGGTTTGATGAAATCACTCAACCTGAGCAACTGGCGACTTTACCTTTACTTAAGCAAGAACAATTAAAAATAGCGATGTTTGATCGGGGGCCTGGGACTGCATGGCTACAAAAACAGGGGCTGCTAGATCAGGGGATTCCTTATCAAACAATGACAGGGGATGATAAAAACAATACGGCAATGACTATTGCCAAAGATTTAAAAACCAAAAAAATAGATATGGCAATCCTTTGGGGACCTATGGCAGGTTATGTCTTATCACAAAGTCCGGCAGATAGCTATATTGTTCTACCTATGGAATCAAGTAAGGCGATGAAGTTTGATTTTTCAATGGCGATGGGTGTTCGTTATGGGGATAAGGCACGTAAAGTTGTTTTGGATAAATTAATTTTAGAAAATCAGGCTGAAATTAATAAAATTATCCGCCAATATCAAGTTCCCTTGTTACCTATTCCTAAACAAAAAAGTAATGAAAAGGATTAAAAAGATAGCGCGTTATTGTATTTCTAGCAAGAAGTTATCGGCACTGATAATCTGAGTTTTAAAAGGGACGTTTTTAATGAAACTGAAAAATGCCTTATCAACAATACCTAGCTCTATGAGTTGTGTCATATCCGCATTAGGGATACTGGTCGCTTTAATAAGACTTAGTTGGTTTGCGTGCAATTGTATTGCAAGCCATGCGGCTAAACTATCAGAAGTAATGTCCCAGCTTGCTTGAATCCCCGCTTTATTTAACTCATAAATTTTAGGAGACCAAATGATTGGCGCATTGTTTTTTATTTGTGATTGAATATCTTTAACCGTATTTAGACATTGAAAACCAGGTTGTAAACTATGAAATAACAAAGCCATTTGTTGCATTGCAAGAATTGCCATTTCATGAGCAATGACATCATTAAACTGCCATTGTTGCTGTGATTGTCGTACATGTTCTGAAAATAGTCCTCCCCCTGGTACGATAATAATATGATCTTTAACATTATTAGCAATATAGTCTAGACAATCTATTAATTGTTTAGACTGTTCTAGGCTTCCCCCTAATTTGATAACTTTTGTTTCTTTATGAATTGGCAT
>CAYROI010000011.1:30802-33702 GCA_964425835.1 uncultured Methylococcaceae bacterium | reverse complement strand
TGTGTCAACCATTGATAATCATCTTCATCTAGCATAATTGAGGCTAAAGGGTCATCTTTATGGGCATCAAACCCTGCCGAAATTAATAATAATTCAGGTTGAAAATCCCTTAAAGCAGGTAAAATAATGGTGTTGTATTTTTTACGCACACTGTCGCCTGTTTCTCCTGAATGTAACGGGACATTAATTATATTACCAACCCCCGTTTCTTGGGGGTGACCTGTCCCTGGAAAGTTTGGCATTTCATGGCTAGAGGCATAAAACACCTGTGGATTAGCATTAAAAGTGGCTTGTGTCCCATTACCATGATGGACATCAAAATCAATAATTGCCACTTTTTTAATTTGATAATGTTTACGTGCATATTCGGCAGCAATGGCAATATTATTAAAAAGACAAAAACCCATTGCTTGAGAGGGTGTCGCATGATGTCCTGGTGGACGAATGGCACAAAAAGCATTATGGGCTTGTTTTGTTAAAATTTGATCAACCGCATCACAAACACAATCTACGGCTCTAAAGGCTACTTCTACAGACTTCGGCGATAAAATAGTATCACCTCCATCTAGTACGCCATAATCTTGTTTTGGAACAGTAGCTAAAAGACTATCTAACAATTGTTGTGTATGAATTAGGCGAATATTTTTTTTAGTATCATTACGTCGTGGTGCTTTTAAACGTTGCAGTGTTTTAAATTTTTCTGCGGTTAATACTTTATCTATTGCTGTTAATCGAGCAGCGGTTTCAGGATGACCAAGACCTGTATCATGTATTAAAAATAGGGGGTCGCTATAATAAAGTGTTGTCATTTAAGGCTGTATAGGTCATTTTATTTCAAAATTTTAATCGCACTAGGATGACGGATTAATAAATGATACTGCTGTTTATTTTTTCTAACCCAACCACGGACTTCAACTTTTTTTCCTAGATAGTCATTTAAATCACCAAATAATTTTCCTGAATCTTTAATAATTTTTAATGAAAATTGTGGCGAAAGATATAAATAGGTATATTTTCGCGCCAGTTTAATCCGTGTTACTGTTCCTTCAATTCGTTGCCAGCCTCTATGCTTTCTAGAATTAAAATCATTAACGTTTTTAACCGCATAATCAGACATCGCCCATAACCCAAGCTTTTGTGATTCTGCCTGCTGTTGCGCGGTAATTAACTGATCTACATATTTTAAATTGGGGGGATAAATATTAACCGTCGCCAATCCATTCGCAACCAGTTGTAAATTAATATGTTCGTTATTTTTAGTAAAAACATGCGCTAAAACACGCCCATATTTATCTTTGCGTTCAAGATCATAGCGTAGCTTAATTTTAGTGTTTTTTAATTTTTTAATTAACCATTGCTTTGCTTCTTCACCGCCTGCTTCTGCAATTTTATCTCTTTTCGCAATTTCTGGGGTATTTATTCCCAAAAACCGCACCTTCGTCCCATTGTCTAATAAAAGGGTATCGCCATCATAAATTTTCTTAATTTGATAATAACGTTCAGTCGGTGTTATCGACAATTGCGTCGCATTATCCCCTTTATATTTACGATCAGAAAAATGTTTTTTTCCTTGCGCATCTTCCCAATAAAAAACAGCTGCACTGCCAAAATTTGGAAAAATAAATAAAAAAAGTATTAAAAGATAAAAGTCAATAAATTTCATGATTTAATCATTATGCCTATAACGTCTATGGGTATTATATCTTCTATATCCATTATTATAGCCTTTATGCTCCCCATTATACACTTGCTCTTTTCTGTATTCTGTATTACGTCTATGCTTATTAGGTTGCCTATTACGTGAATTATATCTGCGATTGTACCCACCACGTCGTCGATCATCATGATGCCTCATATATCCATAATCACGCTTGTTATATCTTCTATCCTCTTTTGAATTACACCTACGATCATCATAATGTTTCTTATATCTTCTATCTTGTGAATAATAGCTAGGATTATTATTGTGATAGCGAGAATTAGACTGTCGCGCATAATTATTATAGTCATTACGCTTATTATATTGATAAGCTGTCGATTGAAAATCAAGGGATTCTCGCGATTTAGGGCAACCTATTAATAATAAAACAGTGCTGATAAGCATAATATATTTAATCTGTTGATACATAATGATTTCTCCATAAATTATTTTATTAGAGCATAATCAAAAAAGACGGAACATGCTATGAATTAACTATTTTTTGTGCATTTTTCGATACTAAATCTATTTTAACTGCTTCCTTACTTGCTGATTTCCTTATTATCTGGCAAAATCTATTGCTTTTGTCTGTTATCTTTACAGACTACGATTTTAATTATACACGAGGCATACTAATGGCAGGTCGCAATCATTTATCTATTCCAGGTCCTACGAATGTTCCCCACGAAGTTTTAAGTGCAATGCACGTTCCTATGGAAGATCATCGTTCCCCTGATTTTCCTAAATTATTCAAACCCGTCTTAGAAAACTTAAAAAAAGTCTTCAGAACCGAAACAGGTCAAGCCTTTGTCTTTCCTGCCACAGGAACTGCAGGCTGGGAAATTGCTTTAACCAATACGTTAAATCCTGGTGATAAAGTCATTATTTATCGTTTTGGTCAATTTGGTCATTTATGGATGAGCATGGCACAACGATTGGGTTTTGACGTTGAGGTGCATGAAGTTGAATGGGGTAAAGGAATTCCTGTTGACCATTTAGAAGCGCGTTTAAAAGAAGATGCCAATCATGAAATTAAAGCGGTTTTAGCCACCCATAATGAAACAGCGACAGGCGTTACCAGTGACATTGCAGGGGTTCGTAAAGCAATGGATGCTTCAAACCACCCTGCTCTATTATTTGTTGATGGGGTAAGCTCTATTGCCAGTATTGAATTTAAAATGGATGATTGGGGCATAGATGG
>CAYROI010000011.1:28017-30702 GCA_964425835.1 uncultured Methylococcaceae bacterium | reverse complement strand
ATGGAAAATATTTATGCCCGTCATCATCGTTTAGGTGAAGGCTGTCGTCGCGCTATTGCCGCTTGGGGGTTGAAACTTTGCGCCCATGAGGGCTTTGAATCAGATACGGTTTCAGCCGTTGTTGTCCCAGAAGATAAGGATGCCGCTGAATTAATTGGAGTTGCCTATAACAAATATAATATTTCTTTGGGTGCAGGTTTAACCGAAGTGGCAGGAAAAGTATTCCGTATTGGTCATATTGGGGATATGAATGATGTTTCTATGCTGGGAACAATTGCAGGGGTAGAAATGGCATTATTAGATTGTGGTTATGATATAAAAGCGGGGAGTGGCGTGGCGGTGGCTATTGAGTATTATCGTTCAACGGCTGAATAATACGCTTTAAATTAAGAATTTTTGGAGTACAAAATATGTTTTGTACTCCAGAATTTGTCTAAATATTTATAAATTAGATAAATGAAACGCATCAACATAAATATCACTCATATCAACTCCTTTTAAGAAAACTTGAGTCTGCATTTGTTTAACCATTTCAGGATGCCCACATAAATAAACCCGCCAATTATTTAAAGAGGAATAATTTGAAAGTGCAACGTTGTGAACTCGACCTTGGCTATAGTGCTTCTTATGTTCATCTTTATATTCGCCTGAAATACAAGCGGTATAACTAAGATTGCCATTCTCATTAACAAGCTGTTGTATTTGTTCTTTTAGATATAAATCTGCGACTTGTCGGCTACCATGAAACAAATGAATCACGCCTTTATGTCCTTGTGCTAAGGCATCTTGTAAAATGCCATAAAGCGGTGCTAAACCACTGCCTGTTCCCACTAACAGTAGTCCTTGCTCCTGTCGTTCTATATTATAAAAACAACTGCCTAATGCCGATGAAGCGGGAATATTATCACCAATCGCCACCTGATTATGAACCCAACTACTAAAACGTCCATTAGGTAATAAACGAATTTGCAATTCAATATATGATTGTTTATTCGGAGGACTACTAATGGAATAACTACGAACCGTATTATCCCTTGATTTGAGGTTTATAAATTGTCCTGGTTTAAAGGTAAATGCTTTATCATGTCGCAATCGGAGTAATAAAGTCTCGTGATTTAACATTTGCTTAGATAAAACTTTGAAATTATGAGTAAACTCAGATTGTCCAATCTGCTCTAACTGCATATCTTGCTCAGGTAAACATAGGCAGGATAGGAAATGTTTTTGCTGTTTTTGATTTTCTCGTAAACCTTGTTGGGCAGTTGCGGGAGGATTTGTATTCACACTACGCATAATACAACTTTGACAGACACCTTGGCGACAACCATAAGCAATATTAAGGTTTTCTCTCAACAAGGTATCTAAAACAGTTTCATTTTCTTGGCAAATATAATTTTGTTGCTTATAACTTAGTGTAACCATCTTAAATACCTTGTTTCAATAAATATCTTAATACGTGGTATATCTACTTACCAAGTACATCATTACGCGTACTCTCAGCAATAGCCATCACTTCTGCGACCAAATCTTTGGCAACCCCTAATTCTTCTAAGGTTGACTGTAAATGTCCTGCAACTGCATTGAAATGGTTATCATTTAAGCCTTTTGCAACTAAATGAGCATGACCTTTACGCATATCTTCTCCCGTATAACGATTAGGTCCACCAAATGCCATGGTCAAAAAAGACTTTTGCTTTGCCATTTGCTTTTGCATGTCTGTATTTTCAAAAAAATGATTAATAGTTTCATCTTGTAAGACTTTACGATAAAAAATATTAACTGCCGCATTAACCGCAGCTTCACCACCTAATTTTTTGTATAGAGAATCGCTCATAAATATTCCACTTCAGTAATAATTTAAAGAAAATAAACCATAAAGGTTTTCACTAGTTTAGGATGATAATCAATTAAGTATGTTAGCCACCTCTAAATTAGATTATCTTAGCTTACTTGATAAACTTATCTTTTGCAATATTTACATTATAAAAGATATTAATTTGATTTTTTTTAAAACTTTCTGCTAATCTTTAGAGAGCTATACAAATTTTTATGACTAAGTACCTAACTAAAACTAATGAATAAAATTAGCGCAAGACAAACCCAAATTTTACAATTATTATTGGAAAACAGAATGGGCTTGAGTATTGATAAAATAGCTAATGCGTTAGATATTTCTCGAACCGCAATATTGCAGCATTTTTCTAAACTACAGCAGCTCAATTATATTTGTGAAGGTTCTTTAGATAAGACAGCAGGGCGACCCGTTCGTAATTATTGTTTAACGGAACGTGGGATTAACTTTTTCCCTAAGCAATATTCTTGGTTTTCAGAACTATTATTGACGAGTTTAAAACAACAAATGGGAACAGAAGGTTTAAGTAATTATATGTACCGATTAGGCGAACAAGTTGCACAAGATTTTTTACCGCAAATGCAAAATAAAAATCCCACTGAGCGTATTGAGAATTTATTAATTATTATGCAGGAACTAGGATTTGAATCAAGCATACAAACTAGTATAGATAATCCTAGTCCTAGAATCCAAGCGCGTAATTGTATTTATCATGATATTGCTCAAAAGCATCAAGAAATCTGTCAATTTGATATAGCATTAATGAGTCGTTTGCTAGATTCTGAGATAGAACTAGAAGAATGTTTAGCTAAATCAGGTTGTATTTGTCAGTT
>CAYROI010000011.1:20647-27917 GCA_964425835.1 uncultured Methylococcaceae bacterium | reverse complement strand
AGTGGGTTAGCATTCGCTTCCATTATTTTTTATGGTTACTGGAATCCAACGCATGTCCTAATATTACTGGCTTCAATTAGCTTCAATTTTTTAGTCGGTACACGTATCGCAACTCGAATTAACCTTAATCAATTAAAGTTTGCAAAAATCTGGCTTATTTTTGGCATTATTTCTAATTTTTTATTGCTAGGTTATTATAAATATACAGGGTTTATTTTTAGCAATCTTAATTATTTAGAAATAGGTCATTGGCATATCGTTGATATTGCTTTACCCTTGGGGATTTCATTTTTTACATTTACTCAAATTGCTTTTTTAGTGGATGCGTATAAGGGGTATGTCCAAGAATATCGCCCTATGCACTATCTTCTGTTTGTCACTTATTTTCCGCATCTATTAGCAGGACCTGTACTGCATCATAAAGAAATGATGCCCCAATTTAATACCACTAAAACTTATCAATTAAGTTATCAGAATATAAGTGTTGGTTTAACCTTATTTTTTATTGGACTTTTTAAAAAAGTAATTTTAGCAGATGGTATTGCAACCTATGTTTACGCGCCTTTTATTGCCACAGAACAAGGTGAATTATTACCTTTACTCGATGCTTGGGGCGGTGCATTATCCTATAGCCTACAGCTTTATTTTGATTTTTCTGCTTATTCTGATATGGCCGTTGGTTTATCATTATTATTTGGGGTAAAACTACCGCTTAACTTTAACTCCCCTTATAAAGCCACCAGCATTATTGATTTTTGGCGACGTTGGCATATGACTTTATCGCGTTTTTTACGTGATTATTTATATTTTCCTTTAGGCGGTAATCGTCTAGGTCATTATCGCCGTTATACTAATTTAATTATTACGATGTTATTAGGCGGTTTATGGCATGGCGCAAGTTGGACGTTTGTTATTTGGGGCGGATTACATGGAATTTTTTTATTAATCAACCATGCGTGGCGCGAAAATTTAATGGCGAATAAGATCAAATCTTATTTTCCACAATCATTACGTTATCTTTGTGCTTTATGGCTAACATTTAGTATGATTGTTATTGTTTGGGTTTTTTTCCGTGCCTCTGATTTACAATCAGCATTAACGATGCTCAAAGGTATGAGCGGTTTAAACGGGGTAGTGATGCCTTATAAATGGTTGAATAAACTGGGGGCTATTGGCACATGGCTTGATGCTCGTGGGGTTGAATTTCGTTATAGTCCAACATTTGCAGGTACAGAAGAACTGGTTAAAATTATTTTAGGCTTGTTAATCGTTTGGTGTTTACCCAATAGTCAGCAAATTATGGCACGCGTTCGACCTGCGTTAAATATGGTTGAAATTTCAAAGGAAGATCAACGTTATTGGCATTGGCAACCGTCTAAAATCTGGTTATTAATTAGCATTATAATGACGACCGTTGCCTTGCTCTCCTTAACTGAGGTGAGTGAATTTATTTATTTTCAATTCTAGCACGATGACCTATAAACGCTATTCGATAACCCTGCTGTTAAGTACACTATTTTTATTGTTTATAATTAGTGCGTTTAATCGGTTGATTGATCCTTTTTGGTATTATCAAGATATTGAAATAGAACATATTAATCGAGTTAAAACCAAAGTAGAACATTTTGAACGCCATGTAAAACCGCAAATTTTACAACGTCAGCAACCGCAGGCGATTATTTTAGGCAGTTCTTTTTCCGAAATTGGACTTGACCCAAATAATAATGATTTTACGCAACATGGACAGTTAAAAAGTTATAATTTTGCCTTTGCAGGTTCAGGCTGGGCGCGTACTTTTTGTTATTTTAAGTATGCAATTGAACATGCCCCGATTCAGCGTTTGGTCTTGGGGGTTCATCCACAGTATCCGTTACCGATGATTACAGATTGTGATGCGGTTGTGCCTGAAATTAAAACATTTTCCCAAACCAAATTGTTACTCTCATTACAAGCATTGAAGGCTTCAATTAGCACACTGCGGCAACAAAAAACACATCAACCAACACATACGCGCGATGGCTTGTATTATTACACTCGAGGAAAACCTGGGACAGCCAAACGTTTTCACGAATTATTTAAAACGACTTTATATCAAAATAAAAACTGTAATTTTGATTCGTTAAAAAACCCTGCTCAGTTTCAACGTGTTGACTGGGCATTTCCTATTCAAACACAGCAACAAAATTTTACAGGTTTACATCACTTAATAAAGCTTGCCGTTAAACATAAGATAGACCTGAATATTTTTGCTTACCCAAAACATGCCTTATCAATTGAATTGGATATTTTATGTCACAATAATTCAGCGATTTGGTTAGGGATGGCGACGATTGCAAATTTTAAAGAAATACAGCAAGGGAAAATAAAGTTATGGGCATTTTTTGGTTATAATACCTACACAACGGAAGGGATTATTAATAATCAACCTGTTTATTGGCAAGATCCGCAGCATTTTAACGTTGAATTTGGTAACCAACTGTTAAAAGTAATGTTCAACACGCAACCGCAACAGTTTTCATTGGGTTATCAGATAAGAAGCAAGACTATTAAAAATCTATATACTGAATTTAATCGGGAACGTGAAACCTTTTTACAACATAATCCGCAGTTTTTAACTGAACTGGATCATGTTATCAACCGCTAAAATATTAATTATGACCTTTAGAGTTTTTCTTTTTATCATTACTTTTTTATTTTCCTCGTCCTCTTTGGCAATAGACAAGCCTGTCATTCGTTTAGGTGTTTTAGCTTTTGGCACGGTTAATTGGGAATTAGCCGCATTGAAAAATGAAGCCTTGTTAGATAAGGTAGGATTTGAATTACACATTCAAAAACTTGCTAATCCTCAAGCGGGAAAAATTGCCCTACAATCGGGTGCGGTAGATATAATTGTTGCTGATTGGATTTGGGTTTCACGTTTACGCAAACAAGGTGAAGATTTTACTTTTTATCCTTATTCCAACACCTCAGGGGCATTAATTGTTCCTAGTGATAGTGATATTAGAACTTTAAAGGATTTACAAGGTAAAAAACTGGGGATTGCTGGCGGGGAATTAGATAAGAACTGGTTATTATTACAAGCAGCAGCGCAACAACAATCACTGAATATAAAAAAAATGGTGACTGAAGTTTATGCCGCCCCACCACTATTAAATCAGCAATTATTAACAAAACGTATTGATGCAGTGATGACTTATTGGCATTTTGCTGCCCGACTTGAAGCCAAAGGTTATCGTTCTTTATTAAATGGTAGAGCGTTATTAAAAAAATTAGGGATCAATGAAGTTGTTCCTCGTTTAGGTTATGTTTTTAGAGAACGTTGGGGAAATAAACATAAATTGATTGTTAATCAGTTTTTAAAAACAACGGCAAACGCTAAAGATAAATTATGTCAATCAGATGTTGCTTGGCAAAAAATTGTCCCGTTGACTAAATCCAATAATATTCCAACACAAATTAAATTACGGGAACGCTATTGCGCAGGACGAGTTAAACAATGGGGCGATGCTGAAAAACTAGCGGCTGAAAAAATTTATCAATTGTTACGAAAATTAAGTCAAAATAAATTAACAGGCAATGCTGAAAATTTACAATCTGGGACTTTTTGGGATTTATGATAAATTTATTATTTTGTATAGATATTACTAATCAGGCATTGCCGTGTTGCTAAAACTTTTGCCCCAGAAATTGACCCTTTTATCATTGATTATTTTCTTATTAGTTTGGCAAGGATTTGCCTTTTATGTTGATAATTACATCCTGCCTTTACCACTGACCGTAGCAAATGTTTTAATCGAACAAATAATCTCAGGGGAACTGCCTTATCACCTTGGCGTTACTTTATTACGTCTTGTTGTAAGTTTTACTATCGCTATGTTACTAGGTTGTGCGATGGGTATTGTTTTAGGACGTAATCAAAAATTAAACACTTTTTTTGATAATTGGTTGGTTATTTTTTTAAATATTCCCGCCTTAGTCACCATTATTTTATGTTATGTTTGGTTTGGCTTAACCGAATCTGCAGCTATCTTAGCGGTGGTGATTAATAAAGTGCCTAATGTTGTGGTCACTATCCGTGAAGGAACACGCGCCCTAGATCAAGATTTGTTAGAAATGGCGCGTTGTTATCATCTTAATAAAAGAAAAACCTTTACTCATGTTATTTGGCCGCAATTACATCCCTTTGTTATGGCTGCTACTCGTTCTGGTTTAGCGTTGATTTGGAAAATTATTTTAGTGGTTGAACTCTTAGGACGCAGTAATGGGATGGGGTATCAATTAAATATTTTTTTTCAGCTTTTTGATGTGGCGAGTATTTTGGCGTATACCATTGCCTTTGTGACAATTATTCAATTGATTGAGTTATTTGTATTGAAACCTTTAGACCGTAAAGCCAAAAGGTGGCGGCGATGACTGATATTATTATTGATATAAAAAATAAAACTTATCCAGCTAAGGGGGCAACGCAAGCGCATGTTGCGATTAAAAATCTTAAGCTTTCACTTGATAGTCACGAATTTGTTTGTTTAATAGGACCTTCGGGGTGTGGAAAAACAACCTTATTAAATAGCATTTCAGGTTTAGATAATAATTTTGAAGGTGAGATTTTAGTCGGTCAACAACATGTTTCTCCTAAAATTGGCTACGTTTTTCAAAATCCGCGTTTATTACCTTGGCGTACGGTACGTGAAAATATAGAACTTGTATTAGATACGGGTGATGATCGACAGATAATTGATACCTTGCTCGAAGCAATGCAGTTGAAAGATCGCGCACAAGTCTATCCTGAGCAATTATCTTTAGGAATGAGTCGGCGTATTTCTATTATTCGTGCGTTTGCGATTAATCCTGATGTTTTGCTCATGGATGAACCTTTTGTCTCTTTAGATGCACCGAATGCAAGACAAGTACGACAATTATTATTAGCCTTGTGGCAACAGCGACCTCATACCATTTTATTTGTGACCCATGATTTACGTGAAGCAATTACTTTAGCAGATAAATTAGTCTTTTTATCAGCTTCACCAATGAGTATTGTTAGTGAAATTATAATTCCTATTGCAAGAAATGCACGAGATAATGAAAGGCTTGTTGAAGATTTTAGGCGGCAATTAATTTCAGACTACCCTGAAATAAGTACCTTATTATAAGGATTAAAAGCCCCGATTGTTTTACAATCGAGGCTTTCAGTAGAACAATTAAAGATTAAAAATCTTTAACGGCAAAGGCTTACATCATACCGCCCATGCCACCCATTCCACCCATGTCAGGCATACCACCACCCGCATGAGCATGACCTGCATCATCAGAAGCTACATCAGCAACCATCACTTCTGTGGTAATCATTAAACCTGCAACAGATGCTGCATTTTGTAATGCAGAACGTGTCACTTTTGCAGGATCTAAAATTCCCATTTCAATCATGTCGCCATATTCCCCTGTTGCCGCGTTATAACCAAAATTACCTTCACCTTTTGAAACTTCGTTAAGAACCACTGAAGACTCATCCCCTGCATTAGCAACAATTTGACGCAAAGGCTCTTCCATTGCACGACGTAAAATAGCAATACCTACTGTTTGGTCATGATTAATTCCTTCCAAATCAGCAATTGCTGCAATTGCACGAACTAACGCAGTACCACCACCAGCGACAACGCCTTCTTCAACGGCTGCACGTGTTGAATGTAGTGCATCTTCTACACGGGCTTTTTTCTCTTTCATTTCAACTTCAGTGGCTGCACCGACTTTGATAACTGCAACACCGCCTGCTAATTTAGCTAAACGCTCTTGCAATTTTTCTTTGTCGTAATCAGAAGAGGCTTCTTCTGTTTGCGCACGAATTTGAGCCACACGTCCTGTGATGTCATCTTCTGAACCTGCACCATCAATAATGGTGGTGTTGTCTTTAGTGATTTGAACTTTTTTCGCTGTTCCTAATTGTTCCAATTCTGCTTTTTCTAAAGATAAACCCACTTCTTCAGAAATAACCACAGCCCCTGTCAAAATTGCAATATCTTCTAACATTGCTTTACGACGATCACCAAATCCTGGTGCTTTAACGGCTGCAACTTTAACGATACCACGCATGTTATTAACCACTAAAGTCGCTAAGGCTTCGCCTTCAACATCTTCTGCGATGATTAATAAAGGACGACCTGCTTTTGCAACGCCTTCCAAAATAGGGAGTAAATCACGAATATTAGAGATTTTTTTATCGAAAACCAGGATAAAAGGGCTTTCTAATTCAACACTCATATTATCTTGATTGTTGATGAAGTAAGGTGATAAGTAACCACGATCAAACTGCATTCCTTCAACAACATCTAATTCATTGTCTAAACCAGACCCTTCTTCAACAGTGATAACCCCTTCTTTACCGACTTTTTCCATTGCTTCGGCAATGATTTTACCTACAGATTCATCCGCATTTGCAGAGATTGTACCAACCTGAGCAATGGCTTTGTTATCTGTGCAAGGTGCTGCAGAATCAACAATTGATGCAACTGCTTTAGTTACTGCTAAATCAATTCCACGTTTTAAATCCATAGGATTCATGCCCGCAGCCACTGATTTTAAACCTTCATTAACAATAGACTGCGCTAAAACAGTGGCGGTTGTTGTTCCATCACCTGCGACATCAGAAGTTTGTGAAGCCACTTCTTTAACCATTTGCGCGCCCATGTTCTCGAATTTGTTTTCTAATTCGATTTCTTTAGCGACAGAAACACCATCTTTAGTAATTGTTGGTGCGCCAAAGCTTTTGTCTAAAACAGCGTTACGACCTTTAGGTCCTAAGGTTACTTTTACTGCATCAGCTAAAATATTTACACCATGAGCCATTAAGCTACGGGCTTCGTTTCCAAATTTTACTTCTTTTGCTGCCATGTTATTTCTATTCCTATTCTATAAATAATTATTTGAAAGTTAGGGATTACCCTAAGATACCCATGATGTCTTCTTCACGCATAACGATTAATTCGTCACCGTCAACTTTGACTTCGTTACCTGAGTATTTACCAAATAACACTTTATCGCCTACTTTAACTTCCAATGCACGAATTTCGCCATTATCAAGCAGCTTACCATTGCCTACCGCTAAAACTTCGCCTTCGCTAGGTTTTTCAGTGGCAGAACCTGGTAAAACAATACCACCTGCGCTTGTTGTTTCTTCTTCAACACGTTTGACGATGACTCGGTCATGTAACGGACGTATTTTCATTAATGTCTCCAAAATGAGTAAAAAATTAAAATTGTTAGCACTCGTAAGTGA
>CAYROI010000011.1:17431-20547 GCA_964425835.1 uncultured Methylococcaceae bacterium | reverse complement strand
CGTTGATTTATCAAATTTACAAAGACAGATTACACATTACACAGCCGATATAGGGACAGATAAAGTTATTTCAACCAAGAATACTTTAAATTCATTAAATTCAGATACTCAAGTTATTGCTGTAAGGCAACGTTTAGCGGGAGAATTACTAACAACTGAGGTAAAAAATGCTGATGTGGTACTGGATTGTTCGGATAATTTTAAGACACGATTTGCCATTAATAAGGCATGTGTTGAACAAAAAACCCCGTTGGTTTCAGGGGCTGCGATTCGTTTTGAAGGACAAATAACGGTTTTCTTAAATCATCAAATTGATAGCCCTTGTTATAACTGCCTTTACCAAAATAATGAGGAAGCGTTAGAAAACTGTGCAACAAATGGGGTCATTGCGCCTATTACAGGAATCGTGGGGAGTATTCAAGCCTTAGAGGCGATGAAAATTATTATGGCAATTGGTGAAGTTTTAAAGGGACGTTTGTTATTATTAGATGGATTAACGATGGAATGGCAAACAATGCGTTTAAGTAAAAACCCTCTATGTCCTTGCTGTGGAAACTTGTGAATACAAAATTACTTTTAGTTACAATTAGGCGCGATAATAAGCTACTCTAAGTCCAGTTTTTTCAAACGATAACGCAATGATCTAAAAGAAAGTCCTAAATATTTTGCTGTTGCGGTTTTATTCCATTTATTTTCAATTAATGCTTCATTAATAAGTCGTTTTTCTATCATTTCTAAATAGGCTTCTAATGACATCTCACTAGGATTATAGTCTTCATCAAAACTTAAGGCGTTATTATTAAGCGGAAGATTTAAATCCTCAGCATGGATGGTTGATCCTTCATATAAAGCTAATGCACGTTCTAAAATATTTTCTAATTCACGCACATTACCAGGAAAATTATAATTTTTTAACGTTTTCAACGCACTGGTAGACAAAGAAGGTTTTTCAAGTCCATTATTTTTAGAGAGTATGGCTAATAAATGTTCTGAAAGTTCAGGTATATCTTCAGCACGTGTTCGTAATGAAGGAACACTCAATTCAATCACATTAATCCGATAATAAAGGTCTTGCCGAAATCCGCCATTTTTAACCATCGTGGCTAAATCTTTATGCGTTGCACTCAACAAACGAACATCAACGGCTATTTCCTGCTGACTACCCACGGGGCGGATTTTCTTTTCTTGAATGGCACGTAATAATTTAACTTGTAATGAGAGTGGTAAATCAGCCACTTCATCTAAAAATAATGTGCCACCATTAGCTGCTTGAAATAAGCCTTTTTTATCACTAATTGCCCCAGTAAAACTACCTTTTTTATGACCAAAAAATTCACTCTCCATTAATTCATGCGGAATAGCGCCACAATTAATCGCCACAAAAGACTTATTATTACGAATCCCTTGTTGATGAATGAGTTTTGCAACTAATTCTTTACCTGAACCTGATTCGCCATTGATATAGACTGGTGCTTGACTTCGAGCTAATTTAATAATTCTTTCACGTAGCTCTTCCATTACGCTAGATTGCCCTAAAAGGGTTTGTTTTGATGGCGTTTTCTTTTGCTTAGCATTATCATTATTAGCCGCTGATAATTTAAGAGCATTGGTAATTAATTGCCGCAACCCGACTAAATCTATGGGTTTGGAAATAAAGTCAAAAGCCCCTTTTTTCATTGCTATGATGGCCGTATCCATATTCCCATGAGCTGAAATCATCGCGACAGGGAGATTTGGAAATTGCTGTTGTATATAATCAAGTATTTCTAATCCATCACCATCAGGAAGACGTAAATCAGTTAAGCATAAATCAAAGCTATATTTTTTAAGTAATGCTTTAGCGGTAGCAACATTGCTCGCACTTTGCGTGTCAATGTTCATTCTAGTTAAAGTGATTTCTAATAATTCGCAAATATCAGCTTCATCATCAACAATTAAGGTGATAGGTTTTTTCATAATTCAATTTTTGTATTTTCAGCATTTGATAATTGTAATCGAAAACTATTTTTTTTATGATTATTAACACGATAGTTTAACGAAGCTTGATTTAATTCGGCTAATTCACGTGAAAGGTAAAGTCCTAAGCCTGTTCCTGTTTTTGACGTGGTAAAAAAAGGTTCAAATAAATGACTAATGACATCCGCATTTAATAACCTTCCATTATCAATAATATCTATACATGGGTTAGTAGCTAATTCACTCAGCTTGATAATAATATGTTCTTTTTCAGGCTGACCATACTTTAAAGCATTCTGGGATAAATTATCCATAATTTGTTTAAGATGATCGGTATCTATAAAGGCTGTTAAGTTATTTTTGCAAAGATCAAGCTGAAAATAATCTTTATTGACCGCGTGTTCTAATTTAAAATCTTCTAGGTAACAGGTTAAATAATTATTAAGTTCAATTTTTTTTCTATTTGAAGGCGTTCTTTTTGAAGATTGTAAAATATCGTTAATAATTTTATTAACACGACCACTATGATTTAAAATAATTTCTGTTAAACGGGTATCTTGCGAGCTAAAACTAGGGTTTTCTGATAATAATTGTGCAGCATGCGTGATGGCACTTAAGGGATTGCGAATTTCATGGGCAATATTTGCAGTTAGCCGACCTAAAGAGGCAAGCACACCTTGTTGTAAACGCTGATTATGTAAGCTTATGTCTTCAACCATAATCATATAAAAATTTTCATTTTCAGCATTTAATAAACTAAAACGTAAATGTAAATTCGCTTGTTTGGGTCGCTGTAGTACAAAAAAATCTTGCTTATTAATTAGCCAGTCTTGAAAAAAAGAGCTAAGAGGTGTGGATACCTCACTTAACTTTCGCGGGAGTTTGCATTGAAAAAACAAACTTAATGCGGCTTCGTTGATTGTTAATATCTGCTGGTTTTTATTAATAATAATCAGTCCAGATTGTAAATGTTGGATAATATATTGATTTAATGCTTCTAAAGTAATAATGGTTTGTTGTTGTTTATTGGCTAATAATTCAGATTGTTCAGATCGCTTAGCCAAAACATATGATAAAAGCGCGGTAATAAAAAAAGTAGCACCTAACATTCCAACTGTCGGATAGCTACTAGTTGACACTTCGTTTAAACGAATCGCATA
>CAYROI010000011.1:15138-17331 GCA_964425835.1 uncultured Methylococcaceae bacterium | reverse complement strand
GTGTAGTTATATAATTGTAAATAATTGGTTGCAATTAATATTTGTGAAAATTGACTTTCATACAAAATAATTAATAAACTCGACAAAGCCACGCGATATAATAAAAATACCTTTAAAAAAAACCATGCTTGTTTACTCGGAATACCATAACCTTTGGAAAAAGGACAGGGATAGATGGTTTCAGTTGAAGGCAGTTGCAACATAGAATTTAATAAAAAGCTAAGTAAAATTTATGCTTTTATCATAGCATTGATAGGAAGAAAGTCGTCTTTATAACCCTTATCCTTTAGAGGAAACAAATACAAATGAATATTCATGAATATCAGGCAAAACAGTTGTTTAACGCTTTTGGTATTGCTACACCGACAAGTTTCATCGCAAAATCTCCGCAAGAGGCCGTCGATGCGGCTAAATTAATTACAGAATCTGCTTGGATTATTAAAGCACAAGTTCACGCGGGAGGGCGAGGAAAAGTTGGAGGCGTTCAATTAGCTAAAACTTTGGATGATGTCGAAACGATTACCCAACAAATGCTTGGCTCATATTTAGTCACTAAACAAACTGATGCTAAAGGGTTACCTATTGAGTCTGTTTTAGTTGAGAAAACCTCCATTATTAAGCGTGAATTTTATTTAAGTTTACTAGTTGATAGAGGCAGTGAGCGCATTGTTTTTGTTGCCTCTAGTGAAGGAGGAATGGATATAGAGACCGTTGCAGAAACGACACCTGAAAAAATTATTAGTGTGAGTGTACACCCTGCCGCAGGTTTACAAGGGTATCAATGTAGAAAAATAGCCTTTACTTTAGGATTACAAAAAGGACAATTTAAAGCCTTAGAAACTATTATGACGGGGATGTTTCAATTAATGCTTGAAAAAGATGCCAGTCAAATTGAAATTAACCCGTTAATTGAAACCGATACAGGGGAATTATTAGCCATTGATGCCAAAATTAATTTTGATGATAATGCGGTTGCCACACATAGCGACATATTGGCATTAAAAGATCCGTCTCAAGAAGATGATAAAGAAAATGAAGCGGCTCAATTTGATTTAAACTATATTTCTTTAGTGGGAAATATTGGCTGTATGGTCAATGGTGCAGGGCTTGCGATGGCGACGATGGACTTGGTTAAATTGAAGGGCGGAAAACCTGCTAACTTTTTAGATGTTGGTGGCGGTACAACGCCTGAAAAAGTAGCTGAAGCCTTCAAACTTATTTTGTCGGATAAAAATGTTAAAGCGATGCTGGTTAATATTTTTGGGGGGATTGTTAAATGTGATGTGATTGCGACGGGTATCTTAGCGGCTGTTGAACAGGTTAAAGTAGAAATTCCGATTGTTGTTCGCTTAGAAGGCACGAATGCTGCCGAAGGGCGTTTACTGTTAAGTGAGTCGAAAATGGCAATTATTGCCGCTGATGATTTAGCGATGGCTGCTGAAAAAGTCGTTGCGTTAGCAAAGGAGGTCGCATGAGTATTTTAGTTGATAAACACACCAAGGTTATTTGTCAGGGTTTTACAGGAAAACAAGGCACGTTTCATTCAGAACAAGCGTTAGCTTATGGAACACAGCTTGTCGGTGGCGTTACGCCAAATCGAGGCGGAGAAACCCATTTAGGGTTGCCTGTTTTTAATACGGTTGCAGAAGCTGTGAGTGTCACAAAAGCAACCGTTAGCATGATTTATGTCCCCCCTTTTTTTGCCGCAGATGCCATTTTAGAAGCCATTGATGCGGGCATTAAATTGATTGTTTGTATTACCGAAGGCATTCCTGTTTTACAAATGTTAAAGGTCAAAGCCGCGATGCAAGGGACGGATGTTTTATTAATAGGGCCTAATTGTCCAGGTATTATTACCCCAGGTGAGTGTAAAATTGGGATTATGCCTGCACACATTCATCAACAAGGCTCAATTGGGATTGTGTCCCGCTCAGGGACATTAACTTATGAAGCGGTGGCTCAAACCACAGCTTATGGTTTAGGGCAAAGTACCTGTGTGGGGATTGGTGGCGATCCTATTCATGGCATGAATTTTATTGATGTCATTCGTCGCTTTCAAGCTGATGAGCAAACCAAAGGCATTGTGATGGTAGGGGAAATTGGCGGTTGTGAAGAAGAAGAGGCAGCTGATTATATTAAAGCCAACGTAGATAAGCCTGTTGTGGCGTATATTGCAGGACAAACAGCCCCGCC
>CAYROI010000011.1:10329-15038 GCA_964425835.1 uncultured Methylococcaceae bacterium | reverse complement strand
TAATTTTTGAATATTACTTTTATGTCGCCATAATAGTAATAACGTGGTCAGGGTAAAAGTAATTATTAAATATTCATCCCCCATGATTAGCCAAACATAAAAAGGGGCTAAAATTGCCGCAACTAGCGCAGAAAGTGAAGAAATTTTACCTATTTTATAAACTAATAGCCAAGTTGCTAAAATGGCAAGTCCCAAAAAAATATTAACTCCCAAAGAAACCCCAAAGGAGGTTGCAACGCCCTTCCCGCCTTTAAAATCAAAAAAGACAGGATATAAATGCCCCATAAATGCAGCAATAACGACAAAAGATAATAACAAACTATTAACATCAAGTAGTTGAGTGATCAAAACAGGGATTAGCCCTTTTAACGCATCCCCTGCCAAGGTAATTGCCCCTGCCTTTTTACCCCCGATACGCACCACATTAGTCGCGCCTGGATTACCAGAACCTTGTCCCCGTGGATCGGGTAGTCCCATCAATCGACAAACAATAATCGCACTGGAAATTGAGCCTATTAGGTACGCTGCTGGAACAAGTAACCACTCAATCATAAATTAATCCCCTTGAAAACTTGTATCACGATTCTTTATACTTGATACTTATATTATTTAAAACGACTATTTTAACTGGAAAAACACAATGGATATTATCTTTTTAGGTGGGCTTGAAATTAAAACCATTATCGGTATCTATGATTGGGAACGAGAAACCAAACAAACAGTGGCATTAGATATAGAAATGGCTTTTGATATTACAAAGGCGGCAAAAAGTGATCATATTGCAGATACCCTTGATTATAAAGCCGTTTCTAAACGAATTATTTCCTTTGTTGAAAATAGTGAGTTTTTTTTAGTTGAAAAATTAATTGAAGAAATTGCCCATATTATTCGCACTGAATTTGATGTACCTTGGGTTAAAATTATTTTAAATAAAAAAGGCGCGATTAGCGGTGCAAGTGATGTTGGAATAATTATTGAACGCGGAGAAAAATAATCATGCCCACAGGATACATTAGTATAGGGAGTAATATTGAACGTGAAAAAAACGTGCGCTCCAGTCTTATTGCTTTAGAAAAACAGTTTGGTAAACTCGTTGTTTCTAGTCTTTATGAATCGGAAGCAGTTGGTTTTGAAGGGAATGTTTTTTATAATTTAATCGTAGGATTTGAGTCAAATCTTGATGTTAAAATCGTTGCTAAACAACTCAGAGATATTGAGTTATTACATGGGCGAACAAGAAATAGTCAAAAATTTTCAGCCAGAACTTTGGATTTAGATTTAATTCTCTATGGCGATTTAATTATCCATGATGGACGTTTACAAATTCCTCGTGATGAAATTGAACGTTATGCCTTTGTATTAGAACCTCTAGCCGAAATTGCTGCCAATTTACAGCACCCTATTAGTAAAAAAACTTATGCTGATTTATGGGGTGAATACGATAAAACCAATCTAAAACAGCATGTTATAAATATTTAAAACCCCATGTTTCAACGTTTCTTATTACGGCAATATTACAAAGTTTATCGTTATGATAATTGGCGGCGTTATCACTTTAGCTTTAATGGACATCTCGTTTTATTAATTATGTCCATCGCGATGGTTTTTGGTATTGATACCAAACATAGTAATACTTATCAACTCGCTGCTTTTTTATTTGCACTGCTCGTATTAGCATTTATTAATAGCCTATTTAATCACCTGAAAGTTTCTATTAAACGAACATTACCACGTTATGCGACCGTGGGCGAAGTTTTCACCTATCGTGTTGTTTTAAAAAATCTAAACTTCAAACGAGATTATGATAAATTAGTTTTAATTGAGCGTTTACAGTGTATCCCACCAACACTTCAACAACTGAATGATTTTTATCAACTAGGTAACCGCCCTTTTTTTAAACGAATGATTGGTTTTAAAAAATGGTCTAAATTTTTAAAATATCAACGCGGTGGTTTTATAGATGAAATTCCCTTAAGAACATTAACCCAAAAATCATTATCACTTAAAGTGAGTTTTACCCCTGCAAGACGGGGAAAATTAATTTTAGACCCGAGTTATTTAGCAAAAACTGACATCTTAGGTTTATATAGGCGACTTATTTTATTAGAAGATAAACAAAGTTTGATTGTTTTACCCAAACGTTATCCAATAAAACCTTTAAATTTATCGGGTAAACGTAAATATCAGCAAGGTGGGGTCTCTTTAGCAAATTCTGTGGGTGATTCATCTGAGTTTATGTCATTGCGTGATTACCAACAAGGAGATGGTTTAAATACAATTCACTGGAAAAGCTATGCTAAACAAGGAAAATTAATTGTTAAAAACTATCAAGATGAATACTTTGTACGTCGTGCCTTGTTACTTGATACTTTTGTGGGTTCTAAAACTAATGAGCAATTTGAGGCGGCTGTTTGCGTTGCAGCGTCTATTGCTATGTCTGAACGTCAAAATGAAGCGTTATTAGATTTAATGTTTGCAGGGCTTGAAACTTATTGTTTTACTACAGGGCGAGGCGTTGACCATTTACCCCATTTACAAGAAATTCTAGCTTCGGTACAACCTAGTTCAGAATTAGCTTTTGAAAAACTACAGCAACGCGTTCTTAGCCACTCTAAGCATTGTAGTTGCTTTGTTTGTGTTTTAATGCACTGGGATGAGGCGCGTCAATCACTGATTAAACAATTGTTAGCTAATGGTTTTCCTGTTGCGGTATTTTTGTTAACGGATGGCAGTTTAAAATTAGAACACTGCACTGACAGACCTGAACATTTTTACTTACTTGATTATCATCATTTAGCTGCTGAATTAGCAACAATCGCTTAGAACAGGCATAATATTTGCTTTATATTAACGATCGCTAAGTTTTTCTAAAAACATAAATGCTTAATTATTTATTTCAACGTTCCAAAAAATCTCAAGCCCTTAACGCTATAGTTATTGATAAAGAGGTACTTAAAAAACGTTATCAACAATTAGTTACAGAACAAACGATTAAAACTGATTTAGCCCAAATTGCCGTATTAGCTAGTTTACAACGATTATTAAATGAAATAACGCAACTTACCAATCAAAATAGATTTTTTTCTTCAGAAAATTCCCCCCAAAGCCTTTACATTTATGGGGAAGTTGGGCGTGGGAAATCGTTGTTGATGGAATTATTTTTTGAGGCTTGTCCTATTACCCAGAAACGTCGGGTACATTTTCATAACTTTATGCTAGAAGTACATGAATTTGTGCATCAATGGCGCAAAAACAAACAAACGGGAGATCCTTTAGTCGCTTTTGCCAAACATTTGCGTCATTCAACCTGGGTTTTATGTTTTGATGAATTTAATGTCACCGATATTGCTGATGCGATGATTTTAACGCGGTTATTTAATCATTTATTTGCAGAAGGTTTGATTTTTGTTGCTACCTCAAATTATCATCCAGACAATTTGTATAAAGGCGGTTTACAGCACGCTTTATTTTTACCTTTTATTGCCCGTTTAAAGCAAACGGCTGATATTTTAGAGTTAGTTGCGAAAGCCGATTACCGTTTAGCTCATACAAATGATATTTTAAATCGCAGTTTTCATATTGGATTAGGTATTAAAGCGAACGATTTTTTAAATCAACGTTTTGCCAATTTAACAAATCATGGGGTTACTACACATTATCTACTTAAGTTACAAGGGCGTGAAGTTTATTTTAATGCGGTTTTTGAGGATGTTTTATACAGCTCTTTTGAAGAGCTATGTCAACGCACCTTAGGTTCTGCTGATTATATTGAAATATCAGCGCGTTTTAAGACTGTTTTTATTGCCCAAATCCCTCAATTATCAATTGAATGTCGAGATCAAGCCCAGCGTTTTGTTACTTTAATTGATGCGCTCTATGAAAATAATGTAAAACTAATCTATACCGCCGCAGTGACTATTGATTTACTTTATATAGAGGATGGTATTTTTGAATTTAAACGGACTAAATCTCGACTAATAGAAATGCAATCCTCTGAATATATGCAGCGACGACAATTATTAAAAAAGTAGAGACATTATTATGTCTCTACTACTATTGAAGGTTTATTTTTTTACAACGGTATTCCAAGCGGTAAGCCATGCTTGAGATTGATAGTCATCTGCATTTTTTTCTAAATCACCACTTAAAACCATTTTTAAAGTATGAGTAATAATTCCAAAAAAATAATTGTAAGCTAATAAGGGTTCTAACGAACGTATTTCCCCTTCACGAATACCTATTTGAAAAATCTTTTTAATTTTAATAAAAGGCGGGGTGTTTAATAGCGGTTTTTGCTCAGGTAAAAATTCACTCACTTTAAGCGTAATTAAAAATTGCATCACCTCTGGCATGTCGTCGGTTAATCTAAACAACAAATCCACAATCTCTCGTAATTGTTCAGACGATTTACGATTTCTACGACGAATATCATCAATAGAGATGCTCAAACTATCTAAAATATTACCGTATAACGCCTCAGCAATCGCTTGTTTATTTTTAAAATGTTGATAAATCCCACTCGGGGTTTTGAGTCCAACCGCATCTTTAATATCAGTAAGTGAGGTATTGAAATAACCTTTTTGAGCAAATAATTTTAATGCCGCTTGTAATATTTCATCTGGCGTAATAACTTTTTTGGTTGTTTTTTGTTTTTCCTTATCCATTCTTTATAGTGTAGTTCTGTTTTATTTTAGAAACATTCAAGTCAT
>CAYROI010000011.1:8780-10229 GCA_964425835.1 uncultured Methylococcaceae bacterium | reverse complement strand
TTTTTATTTATTTTACTTTTCCTAAAGGGGGTTATTCTTGTAAGGTTGCAATAGCTGCCATTAAATAATTAATCATTGACCATAAGGTTAAAATTGCCGCAAGATAAAGTAGCCAATAACCCCATATCATGATGGGGAATCCCATAAAATCTTCACCATAAAGTAACAAGGTGATTGCTAACATTTGTGCGGTAGTTTTCCATTTTCCTAAAGATGAAACCTTTACTTTTGCTCTTTGCCCTATTTCTGCCATCCATTCTCTTAATGAGGCAATAGTGATCTCACGACCGATAATAATAGCTGCAGGAATAGTAAGGTAGGGGTTATGTGCGGTTTCTACCAACAAGACTAAAACAAAAGCCACCATCAATTTATCCGCAACAGGATCAAGAAAAGCACCAAAAGCCGTTTCTTGCTTCATCTTTCGTGCAAGATAGCCATCTAACCAATCAGTAAACCCTGCAAATATAAAAATCACCGTACAAGCAACATTTGCATATTGCCACGGTAAATAAAAAATAATCGCTAGTAACGGAATGAAAACAATTCGTAACAGCGTTAAATAAGTTGGGATATTAAATTCAAGTGCCATCTTAATGATGAAAAGTATCGTATATACGTTGTGCTAATGGGCGACTAATACCCTTTATGCTACAAAGTGCTTCTACACCTGCGCGAGAAATACCTTGTGAGCCTCCAAATTGTTTTAATAATTGCTGTCGTCTTTTAGGCCCTAGACCTTTTATACCTTCCAAGGAAGATTGATGTTTAGCTTTACTTCGCCTTTGTCTATGCGCGGTAATTGCAAAGCGATGGGCTTCATCACGAATGTGTTGAATTAATAACAAAGCACTCGCGTTTGAGCTTATATCCAAGGGTTGCTGTTGTCCCACGACAATGAGCCTTTCCATTCCAGCTTTTCTATCAACGCCTTTTGATACGCCAACTATCATAACATTTTTTATCATCAATTCGCTTAAAGCCTTTTGTGCAACTGTCACTTGTCCTTTGCCACCATCAATGAATAATATATCAGGGGCTTGATATTCACCGTCTTTAATTCGTTGATAACGTCTTGAAACTGCTTGATAAATAGCCGCACAATCATCACCACCTATGATCCCTTCAATATTAAAACGCCGATAAGCCGACTTATCAGCCCCCTTTTGAGTAAATACCACGCAAGAAGCGACTGTTTGTTCTCCTTGTGTATGGCTAATATCAAAACACTCAATTCGTTGCGGTAACTCTGGATAATTGAGTTCTTTTTGCAAACTTAAAAAACGGGTATAAATACTTTGTTTCTCAGCTAATTTGCTATCTAAGGCGTTTTCTGCATTCGTTATTGCCATTTGTAACCATTTTAGGCGTTCACCACGAACATGGGTTGATAAACTTACCTTATGCTGCGCTTGTTTAGCTAAAACATCGGCAAGTAATGCGCTTTCT
>CAYROI010000011.1:7364-8680 GCA_964425835.1 uncultured Methylococcaceae bacterium | reverse complement strand
GTTTCTAAAATAGTTCGTAATTTAATAATTTGATCTCTATAAATACCTGCTTGTTCAAACGCTAATTTTTTAGCGACCACTTCCATTTTGCTAACTAATTGATTAATGAGCAAAGCTCCCTGCCCTTCTAAAAATAAAATCGTATTATTCAAATCTTCGCTATAATCTTCATGACTCACTAAACCCACGCAAGGCGCACTACAACGCCCAATTTGATACTGTAAACAAGGGCGTGAACGGTTATTATAATAAGCATCCTCACATTGACGGACAGGAAATATTTTTTGTAATAATTTAAGGGTTTCTTTAACTGCCCCCGCACTAGGATAAGGACCATAATACTGTCCTTTTTTACGCTTTGCACCACGGTGGCTACTAATTTGTGGAAAATCGTGCGCGATAGAAATAAAAATATAAGGATAGGACTTATCATCACGTAAACAAATGTTATAACGAGGTTGATGACGTTTAATTTGCTGACTTTCTAATAATAAGGCTTCACCTTCGGTATGCGTAATCGTTACCTCAATATGGGTAACTTTAGCCACCATAACTTGTTGTTTTGTAGAGGCGGTTGACCGACCAAAATAACTATTGACACGTTTTTTAAGGTTTTTTGCCTTACCGATATAAATAATTTCAGATTTTAGATTAAAAAACTTATAAATACCTGGTAATTGGGTCAGATTTTCTAAAAAAGACCTAAGATCAAATTCACTTATCGTTTTAGACATTCATTAACAACCCATTGCAAAATAGCTAATACATTATCAGGATTAGTCTAATAAAGTTTTAATCTGTTTAAAAACATCAGCAAACATTTCACTATTTAATCTTTTCGTTTGAACATTATAACGACTGGTATGATAGGAGTTAACCAAATGATTGCCATCAGGTAAAGCGTGCCGTGCATTATGTCCAAATTTTGCACTACGCAGTTTTAATTGATAGGTTTTTAATATCGCATTGTGGGCAAGTCCACCTAAGGCTAAAATAACGGAATGGTTTGGTAAAGTTTTTATTTCGGCTTCTAAATAATGATTACAGAGGCTAACTTCTGAGCCTGTTGGCTTATTTTGAGGCGGTAAACATTTAACTGCATTAGTAATTCGGGCATTTTTAAGTTCCAACCCATCCCCTAATGACTTAGAAATAGGTTGATTACTAAAACCAAAATCATACAATGCTTGATATAGTAATAATCCCGCATAGTCCCCTGTAAAGGGTCGCCCCGTTGCGTTTGCACCGTGCATACCAGGGGCTAAGCCAACAATTAACAATCGTGCCTTTTCATCGCCAAAGGGGGCAACAGGTAA
>CAYROI010000011.1:0-7264 GCA_964425835.1 uncultured Methylococcaceae bacterium | reverse complement strand
TTGCAAGCTATTATGCCAATAAATTTCAAGGTAGAAAAACGGCGAGCGGTCAGCGTTATGATAAAAGAAAATTGACCGCCGCACATAATAAACTCCCGCTGGGTACAAAAGTGAGAGTCACTAACTTAAAAAATAAACGTTCTGTGGTTGTAACGATTAATGATCGCGGGGCATTTAAAAAACATCTTATTGATTTATCTTATGCTGCCGCTAAAAAACTGGGGCTTATCAAGCAAGGTATCGGTCAGGTTAAAGTAACTATTTTAAAGCATTAATACTTAGCTGGAGTGAAATCAAGGGCTATTCTTTTAATTCCGCTTCTTTTTTTCGATATTGTATAGAAGAATAAACCGATAGACCGATAAAAGTAACGCCCACTAAACCTGTAATAATTTCAGAAATATGTATGACCATACTAAGTAACATAATGGTTGCTAATGCACCAATCGCATAATGCGCCCCATGCTCTAAGAAAATATAATCATCCAGCGTGCCTTTATTAACCAAAAAAATAGTTAATGAACGAACAAACATTGCCCCAATTGCCAAGCCAATCATAATGATGACAACATCTTTTGTAATTGCAAATGCACCGATAACCCCATCAAATGAAAAACTGGCATCTAAAACTTCTAAATAAACAAAAGCCATAACACCCGAACGTTTTAACATTTTTCCTGTTACTTTTTTTTCAGTATCTTCTTCTAATAATTCAATGCTTGTAATTAGTACATAAAGCACAATGCCACCAAGACCTGCAAGTAATGCCGATAATTTCTCTTCTTGGGGTAAAAAAGACTGCATAATTAATAGCGCAACTAAAGCAATAATGACTTCGGCTGAATCGAGTTTGCCAATTTTGTAAAGTTTTTCTTCCAATTTCTCTAACCACATGACTTCTTTTTCATGGTCAAGAATAAAATACAAAAAAACTAGCAAGAGAAAAGTTCCCCCAAATGCTGAAATTTGAATATGGGCAGAAGTCAAAAAAGAAGAATAAAGCTCAGGGTCGGCAACTGCCATATAGGCTACCTTAAACATGCCTAAATCAGCAGCTAAAGCAACAATCACCACAGGAAAGACGAGGCGCATTCCTAATACAGCGATTAACATTCCCCAAGTTAAAAATCGGTGTTTCCAAACTTCATCCATATTTTTTAATACGCCCGCATTAACCACTGCATTATCAAAAGATAAGCTAACTTCAAGTACGGCTAAAATAGCAACAATTGCAACAGCAGACCACCCCCCCCAAAGTAACGCAATGAACAAGCCTATGCCAGTTACGATAAATGAATATTTGAAATTTTGCATAATAAATCCTTAGGGATTAAATAATAGTTTATAAATAGTGCTTATTGATAGCGCGTAGGATCATCAACAGATGCTTGCTCAAAGCCTGTTTTACGTAAACGACACGCATCACAAACACCACAAGCACGCCCATTCTTATCAGCTGCATAACAGGAGATTGTTTGTTGATAATTAACCCCTAAAGCCATGCCCTGTTGAATAATTTCAGCTTTAGTTAGTTTAATTAACGGCGTATGAATTTTAATCATTTTTCCCTCAACACTGGTTTTTGTTGCAACATTAGCCAAGGCTTGAAACGCCTCAATAAATTCGGGACGACAATCAGGATAACCCGAATAATCAACGGCATTAACCCCAATAAAAATATCGTAGACTTGTAATACTTCTGCCCATCCAAGTGCTAGTGATAAGAAAATTGTATTTCTAGCGGGAACATAAGTGACAGGAATCCCTTGTTGTGGTGTATTAGGAACAGCAATATGGGAATCGGTAAGTGCTGAACCGCCTATGGAGGCTAAATCTAAATCAATAATTTTATGGGCTAACACTTGATAATCACCTGCAATTTCTCTAGCGGCTGTTAGCTCTGCATTATGACGTTGCCCATAATTAAAACTTAGCGCGTAACAAAGAAAATTTTGTTGTTTGGCAAGTGCCAAGGCAGTGATAGAATCTAATCCACCTGAAAGAAGGATAATCGCTTTTTTTGACATGAATTACTTACCCGGAGCATCCGCCCATAGGTATTTATGAAGTTGAATTTGAAAACGAACCGCTAATTTATCCTGTAAAATTTTATCAGCAAGTAACGTCGCTGGCATGTTTCCTGTGACAGGTGAAAATAAAACTTGACACTGCGCGGTTAAATTATAATCAACCATTATTTTTTTTGACCAATCGTAATCTTGATTATTAGCAATAACAAATTTCACCTGATCTTTAGTGGTTAAATACGCAATATTTTGATAAATATTTTTAGAAGATTCCCCAGAACTTGGCGTTTTTAAATCCATCACCTTTGTAACACGCACGTCAACATTAGATATATCTAATGCGCCACTGGTTTCTAATGAAACTTGGTAACCTTTATCCGCCAAGGTCTTCATTAAGGGATGAACATTTGCTTGGGAAAGAGGTTCACCCCCTGTTACGGTAATGTAGTTTGTAGGGTATTGCTTAATTTCTTGAATAATTTGAGCTAAAGAAAGTTTTTCCCCACCCACAAAGGCATATTGCGTGTCGCAATAACTGCATCTTAAAGGACACCCTGTTAATCGAATAAATACGGTAGGTAAACCTACCGTATTTGATTCACCTTGTAGAGAATAAAAAATCTCTGTTATGCGTAAATAATTTACCACTAATTTCGTAATTTACAATGCTGCTTTTGTTGCTTTTAATATAGCTAATTTAGCGGCATTTGTTTTAGGGTAATTAAGGATAACATAATCCAAATACTCTTTAGCTTTGGCTTTATTATTAAGTTCTAATTGAACAAATCCGAGTTTTAATAAAGCATCAGGGACTTTGTTGCTTTTAGGGTACTCTAAAACAACTTTATCAAATGCTTGCATTGCTTCTGTTTTTTTACCCTTTAAAAGGTAAGCTTCACCTAACCAATACTGGGCATTATCTGCAAGCGAGCTTTTTGGAAAATCTTTAATGATTTGTTGAAAAAACACCATCGCTGAATCGACATTACCAGATCTAAAGGTATTATAGGCACTTTGATAACGTTGTTTCTCACTACCTGATAAAGTCGGTGCTTTGGTCGTCACTGGTTTGAGGGCAACAATTGGCTTGGCAATGGCTATATTTTTAACCGCTAAATTAGTTACTTTTGCATCAACCGTTGCTACATTTGAATTTACGACATTTTGGGCTTGTTTTAAACTTTCAAGGGCAACTGAGTGTTGATTAACTTTTGCTTGAATTGCAGAGATTGACGCTTGTACTTGGTCTAAACGCGTTGTTAATAAATTAATAGGTTGTAACATCGCAGTACGATAAGCAATAGAGCTATCAAGCACAGGGGGTAAAGACGTATTGTCAGTCGCTGCATAGGCTGTACTGGCACTTGTACAAGCAGTTAATAAGATAAGATGTGATAGTTTCATGAGTTAGTTCCTCTGGTAGATTAAATTAACGCGTCGATTAAGACGCCATGCGGCTTCGTTATGACCCAATGAAGCAGGCTTTTCTTCGCCATAGCTAACAAATTCTAGCTGACCTCTAAAAACCCCACCTGCTTCCATTATTCTTGCAACGGATAGTGCGCGCTCTTCGCCTAATGCAATATTATATTCACGAGAGCCTCTTTCATCAGCATGACCTTCTAAAATAATAATTTTATTTGGATTTCTTCGCAAATAATCAATATGCTTATTTATTATGGGGATAAACTGAGGGCTAACTTCGCTACTATCAAATGCAAAATAGATAGTGCCTTTTGCAAATACGGCATTACCATTTACAAAAGTTTGTTTTGGGACATTATTATTTTGTAATGATGGATTATAAGGTATCGTTGTCCCATAACCATTAATAACATTGTTTCCATCGCTATTATAACCCGCTATTGAAGCATCAGGAAGCCCATTATTAATAAATCCTTGGTCTGTTTTATTAGTGGAGCTACAAGCTGTCAGCAAAGTGAGCGTCAAAGCTAACACGGTTATTTTTATCCTCATTTTTATCTTTCCATTTTTATGTATCGTTGGCTATGAGTTTTTATAATTCCAAAACTTAAATCTTAATCAATTTTTAATGTCGTTTCATTTTTGCAACTAAGTATAGTAAATATTATCCTTATGGTAAAAAAGTTTTAAAAAAATAGATAATAATTCACACTATAAAACATAAATGCCGTAAAACGGGCATGGCGTATTTGATTTTTATTTTTATGCTAAGGAACCCATGCAGGTTCTCGTACTTCTGGGTTTTTAATCGCCAATTTTTGATTAATTCTACCATCAATAGAAACGGCGGCTAAGATTCCTTTACCCGCTCGCCTTGCCGCATACAACACCATAGAACCATTACTTGAAAAACTAGGCGATTCGTCTAAACGCCCTGAAGTTAAGGTTTTGATAGCCCTAGTTTTAAGATTAAGCAAGGCTATTTTATAATTTTCACCTGTCGCATGTACCATCACAATTTTAGACCCATCAGGTGAAAAACTGGCATTTGCATTATATTTTCCTTTAAAAGTTAAACGCGTTGCCTTTCCGCCATGACTGGGTATTTTATAAATCTGAGGGCTTCCTGTTTGATTTGAGGTAAACACTAAGGTTCTGCCATCAGGTGACCATGCAGGCTCGGTATTAATCCAAGCATTATTTGTTAATTGGATCAATTGTTTACTGGATAAATCAAGAATATAAATATCTGGACTTCCCGCTTTAGATAAGGTTAATGCCAGTTTACGCCCGTCAGGTGACCACGCAGGTGCGCCATTGATACCAGGAAAAGAGCTTACCTTAATTCGATTGCCTGTTGTTAAGATTTGTACAAAAATTGCCGCTCTATGGTTTTCAAAAGAAACATAGGCGATTTTATTGCCATCAGGTGACCAACTCGGTGACATAATGGGTTCTTTTGAAGAGACAATTGTTTGAACATTATAGCCATCAACATCTGCAATTTGTAGTTGATAGCTTCTATTATTTATACCCCCTTTGCTACTAACAAAAGCGATTTTAGCCCCAAAAACGCCTTTAATCCCAGTCAATTTTTCATAAACTAAATCGCTAATTTGATGCGCTGCACGACGTAAGCCATTTTTTTCTGAGGTGATTTTATAGTCCATAATTTGCTCATTTTTGGATACATCAAGCAATTGAAAAAAAATTTCGTAGCCGCCTTTTATTTGTTGTGTATTACCCACCAATAAATATTCTTGTCCTAGAATTTGCCAATTTCTTATGACCACTTGGTTTGCAGCGGTGGGTTGCGTCAGCATATTCTCTTCGGCGAGTGTTTTAAAATACCCACTATAATCTAAATCATTATCAATAATCGCTGAGATATTTTCAGCTAACGGCGTATTTGAACCAAAGGGGGAAATGGCAATGGGGACTTTACTTTCAAAAGATTTTGTTATATCAATGTTTAATTCAGCGTGAATAAAAGGCGAATAAACGACCCAAAAACAAAAAAAGACCAGCGATTTAAAAAATTTCATAGATAATGTTCATTTTTGACTATTTAGCGTGCTTTTTAAAAAATATCAAGATCAATGCTACTCAGGTCTAAAGGTAAATTTAAATGACTTAAACTGTTCTTCAAATAGAGTAGGATTATTCGGAATAGGCAAGGGACTCGCTTTATAAACAGCATTTAATGCCGAGCTATCAAAAAACGAATCACCACTCGGCTTGATAATGTTTGCCCCAATAACCTCACCATTGGCTCTTAAATTGACTCTAATAACACAAGATAAACCTTGCGACATAGAAATAGGGCGAATCCATCGTGCTTTTAATTTACGTTGTAATGCCACGACAAATCGTGAAATATCTTGCTTAGCCTTTATTTCTGCTGCTTCACCTCGCTGTTGTTCTTGGATTTGAGCTGCTTTCTGATCGGCTTGTTGTTTTTTACGTGTTTGTTCTTGCGCTAATTTTTTAGCTATTTCTTCAGATGAACGACTTGCTATATCTGCGGCAATGGCTTTTTTAAGACGCGCTTTTTCTGTCTCTTTAGCTTTTTTAATTTTAGCTAATCGCGCAGCTTCTTTGGCTTTTTTTTGTTTGATTTCAGCTAGACGCAAAGCTTCCTTACGTTGCGCTTCCTTTTTAATCGCCGCTTGTTTTTGGGCTAATTCTTGTTGTTTTTTAGCTTTAGCTTCTTTGGCTTTTTGTTTTTTAATTTGTTCTCTCTTTTCTCTTTCTCTTTTTTCTTCTAAAGCTTGTTTCTGTTTAGCTTCGGCTATTGCTCTATCGGCTTCTTCTTTTTCTTTTATAATTGCCCGTTGTTTTTGTTCTGCTAATTCCTTTTCAATGGCCTCAAATTTTGCTTTTAAAGCTTCTTGTTCTAGTTCTTGTCTTTTTAGTTCTGCTAGTTCTTTTTGTTCTTTTTCAGCGGCTTGTTTTTCGGCTTCGATTTTTTTAGCTTCTTCAATTGCAAGTAAACGGGCAGTTTCTAATTTTTGCTGTTCACGCGCTTCTTCGGCAATTCGTATTTGTTCATCTTCAATTTTTTTAGCTTTTTCAATAGCCGCTAACTGTTCTATTTCTTGCTGTTGTGCGCGTTTTTTTTCCGCCTCATTCACAATAACTAAAGGGGCTACTTGAGGTTCTGCTATTAAATCAGCGGTTTGTTGTTGCTTATTAAGATCAAGGTCATCAATGATAAAAGCTTGTATTGCCCCTTCGGGTTCAGGAGAGCCTTGATCCGTATCAAGCGTAAAATTAAACACAAAAAATAAAATCAATAAAAGGTGAATAATTAAGGCGAGCAACAATTCAGCACTGTATTTCATCGTATCACTCCTCAGGCGTTGTCATCAATCCTATCCGTGCAATACCTGAGTGCTTTAAACTTGCCATTATGCTAACAACATGTCCATAGCTGACGTTTTTATCTCCTCGAATATAAACTTGCAATTGTGATTCTTTTTGATAAAGTTCAACAACTTTTGAGGTTAATTCAGCTTTTGAAACAGCGATATTTTTAGCCCCATTTTTACTTAAATAATATTCACCCTGCTTTTTTATGCTAATAATAACACTAGATTGTTCTTTCTGTTCAATCGGGTTTCCTTGCGTTACGGGCAGGTCAATTTCAACCCCTTGCTGTTGTAAAGGCGCGGTCACCATAAAAATAACTAATAAAACCAACATCACATCAATGTAAGGAACGACATTAATTTCTGCCATCAGTTTTCTTCGTTTACGATAGGTTGTATTCATTTATTATGCGCCAATCTTTGTAAAAGAATAATAAACTC
>CAYROI010000010.1:33687-37553 GCA_964425835.1 uncultured Methylococcaceae bacterium | reverse complement strand
ATTAAAGAATTTGGTTCTATTGCTTGTATTACTTGCCATGAACCTCATTTGTGGCAGTCTTTAGCCGTTAATAAAAATCCTAAGCCATTATTAAATAAGAAGAATATTGAGGGGACGGTTAAAAATAGTTTTTTAAGACGTTTAGGGGTCGTTGATACGTTTTGTGTGGATTGTCATAGTCTTGAGGCGTTACCAAAATATAAGTATTACCATGATAAAGATAAGGTTAGAAATATTGGGGTTGATTATTTGAAGTGATAATGCGACGGTAAATTACTTTTTTAAGGTGATTTTTCTTCACTAAGGTTGGTTTTAGGTATAAAAGAATTTTATAAACAATAGTGAATAAATGGGTGGTGTCCCCGACAGGAATCGAACCTGTAACCTGCTCCTTAGGAGGGAGCCGCGCTATCCTGTTGTGCCACGGAGACATTTTGAAAGGTTATTATACCCAACTTATTTTAGATTTTCAGTTATTCTTTAACAGGACGTTTGTCTAACTTTCTTTGTAAGGTACGACGGTGCATGTTTAAAGCTCTCGCTGCGGCAGAAATATTTCCCTCATGCTGCATTAATACAGTTTGTAAATGTTCCCATTCTAACCGCTTCACAGATAACGGATTTTCTTTAATCGCCACTGAAGAATCCCCTTTATTTTTATGCAACGCGCTGACAATCTCATCGGCATTTGCAGGTTTAGTTAAGTAATGAATCGCGCCTAATTTAATCGCTTCGACTGCGGTGGCAATACTTGCAAATCCTGTCAACATGACAATACGAGTGTTATCATCCAAAGAAATTAACTTTTTTACCATTTCTAACCCCGAATCATGCCCTATTCGTAAATCAATAACCGCATATTCTGGTTCAGTTTCTTCTGCTAGGACAATACCCTGTTTGATATTATTAGCAACGCTTACATTAAAGTTTCTTTTTCCTAATGCAGATTTAAGAACACGACAAAAAGTTTCATCGTCATCGACTAAAAGGAGTTGTGGATTATCTGTCTCTATCATTAGTTTTCCCATTATTAATTAGGGGCAGTTTTATTTCTACACAACCGCCCCCTGTTTTACGGTGATTATAAAATGCTATTGTCCCACCTAGATGTTTAATTGTACTACAGGCTAGAAATAATCCCACGCCCAACCCTTGTTTTTTCTTACTACCCATCGGTTCTGACCCAGTATAACTAAGGAGTTCAGGAGGCAACCCCTTACCAAAGTCACGTACCTCAATAACCACTTCTTCATTATCCCAATAAATATGTAATTCAACCCCTTTATCAACTTCAGTCGCCTCTGCAGCATTATTCAATATGTTGATAATGGAGTGGGTCAGTGTTCGCTCGGCAATAATTTGTGAAGGGAGATAAATACAGGGATTAACAATCAATGAGAATTTTGCATTCGGTTTTTGCGTACGCCATTGTGAGAGTACTTCATCTATATATTCAACCAGATTCATTATTGCTCCCGATTCTGCGCGCATTTCCCCGCCAGATGCAGACATAACCGAGAGTGCTGATTTACAACGACTAATTTGTTGTTCTAAAATTTTCATTTTTTCTTGTAAATCAGGATAGCGATGGGCTGGAAAATCTTGCAATACTTCATGGGTAATAATTGCCATTGTTCCTAAGGGCGTCCCCATATCATGCGCGGCACTCGCCGCTAAAGTGGCTAATGAAACCACGCGTTCGTTGCGTAATGCGCTTTCACGGGCTTCGGCTAAAGTTCTTTCTCTATCTCTTAAAGTTTTTGAGAGTTCAACAACAAAATAAGCCACGAGACCTGCACTAAAAACAAACCCAAACCACATCCCGAAAATATGTAAGTTAAAATATTTTTTATCACTCATCATATGCAAATGCTGTTGTATCTTAGGATCTGTCATTTCAGGAAGTGTTAAATGGGGTTCTATGGCAGGTAATGGGATATTATAGGCAATCAAAACCGTGTAGGCTGATGAGGTTAGAATAACCATGTACCAAGCGTAAGATTGTGGCAACATGATACCTGTGACGATAAGCGGTAATAAAAATACCCAAATAATAGGATTGGAAGCCCCGCCCGTTAAATACAATAGGCTGGCTATTGCGAAAACATCAATAACAAGTTGGGAAAATATTTCTAATTCAGTCACATCTTCTTCGGTTTTTAAGCGCATCCATGTATAGACGTTGACAACAATAATTGAAAAAATAACTAATAAAATGTCTTGTTCGGGTAGTTTAATTCCTAAACCAAAAATTGCGAGAAACATGATGCCAGATTCACTGAAAATCATTAAATTTCTGAGAATAAACAACCATTGTAAATTTTCTCTAATAGAAATTTGGGTTTTAGGAAGAACTTGTGCTTGCATAAGTCAAAATTTAATAGCGGCAAAAAACTGAAAATAAATAAGATAACATCTAGAATTAAAACTGATTATTACATAGGGTCAAACAAATAACGAATACAACTTGAAGTCCAGTTGCATAAATATCTGATGCTTTATATCTTAGGGATGTAGAATAGTCAGTCAAATAATTTAAGTAAAAATTCAAATTTAATAAAAAATCTGTTATTTCAACAAGCAAGGTTTAAAAAAGCATTTATGACTACCATTCAATATATTGATACCGCTGAAAAATTAGAACAATTATGTCAACAAATAGCCACCGAATCTTGGCTTGCATTGGATACTGAATTTTTGAGAGAAAAAACCTATTACCCCAAGTTTTGTTTATTGCAAATTGCAACCCCTGAATGGGTTGTTTGTGTCGATCCCCTGGCCATTAAAGATTTAACCCCCCTTTTTGAGGCAATTTATAATCCAAAGATTATTAAAGTTTTTCATTCTTGTCGGCAGGATTTAGAAATTTTTTATCAATTAACAGGAAAAATTCCCTCCCCCATATTTGATACACAAATTGCAGCCCCCTTACTTGGAATACAAGAAAACCCCGGTTATGCAATGCTGGTTTCTACTTTTTTAAATATAAATCTTAGTAAAGCTTATACGCGTACAGACTGGAGTCTTCGTCCACTAAGTGCCGAACAATTACAATATGCGGCGGATGATGTTATTTATTTGTGTCAAATTTATAAAATCATGCGTACAAAGTTGATTGATTTACAACGCTTTGATTGGTTAGAAGATGATTTTAAATTTTTAAATAATCCTGATATTTACGATATAAAACCTGAAAATGCTTGGCTGAAAATTAAGGGTAAAAATAAACTAACAGGGAAGCAATTATCTATTATTCAGGCATTAACAAAATGGCGTGAACAGCAGGCTCAAACTGATAATAAACCTAGAAATTGGCTTATTCGTGATGATTTATTAATTGAGTTAGCTAAATTACAACCCATTACGGTTAGAGAGCTTGCAAATATTCGTAATATTAATGATCGCTTGGTACGCACGCATGGCAAGTTATTATGTCAGCTCATTAGTGATGCAAGGGAAAACCCTGTTAGTCCATTGAAAGATAAGCGTGGTTCTTTTAAGAAAACCCAACAGCAAGAAGCAATATTAGATGTATTGACTGCAATAGTTAGAGTCCGTGCTGAAGAAAATTCATTAAATCCGACGATTCTTGCCTCACGTAAAGATTTAGAAAAGTTATTGTTTCATGAGGATTGCCCCTTATTAAAAGGTTGGCGTTTTGGGATGATTGGGCGTGAATTACAAGAGCTATTATCAGGTCAATATTCATTAAAATTAAGTCGGGAATCCATTACCATTAATGATGTTAGCTTGTAATATCACAGGTTTATTATGTCTAATTTTTTGTCTTTACCTCAACAAGCGCATCAACGTCTAAGTCCTTTAATTCATCAGGGTGATCGTGTTATTGATGCGACCTGCGGTAA
>CAYROI010000010.1:2915-33587 GCA_964425835.1 uncultured Methylococcaceae bacterium | reverse complement strand
ATTACTTGCGCCTACAGCTATCATCACAATTTTAGCCTATCCAGGGCATGAAGGAGGGGAACAAGAAACAGCAATAATAAAAAATTGGTGTCAACAACATGATTCAACGATGCAGGTTAATATAGTTAATAGCCCACAACCTAAAGCAACTGCGCCGCAACTTTTTATATTACAAAAAATCTAATCAACTGTTAGAATTATGATAATCTAGGTTTTTTCGTAAAAAACGGTAAAGGAATAGGCAGTGATGAGAAAACAAAAAAAATCGTTAGGGTTTACCCTATTAGAATTACTGATTGTCGTTATTATCCTAGCACTTATTGCCGGATTCTATTCACCTGCTTATCAACAAAAAATTGCCAAAGAAAAACGTACGGATGCAATTGCAGGTTTAGAAGATTTACAGCACGCACAAGAATTATTTCGTGCTAATTGCCCACAATATGCAACAGCAATTAGTACCCTAGAAAGCAGTTGTGATCCTGTAAAGGGGTATAAATTACTTCATAAAACCTTGTCCCCTAAAGAAAATTATACCTTAACTATCATTGCCCCAACAGTTACAACGCCAACAACAGAGGCAGGAAAATCCTATACTTTATTAGCTGTTCCTATAGAAAATGATCGACACTGTTTAAGTTTTACCCTTAACCAAGATAATAACAAAGGGGCGACGCATAGTGATTGCTGGGACAATGCATCTGCTGATTAATTTATTTACTGGTATGAACAAAAACACCCTGCCAATTTTTCGCAGGGGGGTGAATTTTAAAGCGTTCAATTCTTTCAAGATAGAGCAGATGTAATTTATCGGTTGGTTTTTTTTGTTTTAAAAGCATAAATTTTTGTTCCGCAGCTTCCCAGCTTTGCTGATAGTAATCACTAAAAGCAGCTTCTAACGCGTCTAAATATAAAAGATAATCGCTAGAAATATTGTCTTGACTACTCACAACTTCATAGATACTAACAGGTTCTTTTTTACCTTTAACTTGTACACGATCTAGTTCACGGTAAATATACATCGGCGCGACTATTTTTGTACTTTCACTCACAATGACTTTGACCCCGTAGTATTTAGTCAGTCCTTCTAAACGTGAGCCTAAATTAACCGCATCACCCATGACTGTATAGGCAGTACGAAATTGTGATCCCATATTGCCCACATTCATAACCCCTGTATTAATACCAATACCTACTTCTATTTTTGGTAAACCTCGTTGCTCAAAGTCAGCTTGTAATTGTTTCAATTTCACTAAAATATCTAAACTTGCGTTGACCGCATTCGCACCATGATCTAAATCAGCAATGGGCGCATTCCAAAAAGCCATCACCGCATCGCCAATATATTTATCAATCGTACCTTTATTGTGATGAATAATCTCAGTAATCGGGGTTAGAATTGCATTGATTAATTCACATAATTCTTGTGGGGCTAACTTCTCTGAGATAGTCGTAAATCCGCGAATATCAGAAAATAAAACCGTCATTTCTTTACTTTCACCTGCAAGTGAAAACGCCTCATCTGATTGATTCATTTGTTCCACTAATTCAGGTGGAATATATTGCCCAAATTGTTGCGTTAATTTATTTTTTCGCCGTGATTCAATAAAATAACCAAAAAATAATTGGATGCCAAATAAAGAATAAAGTAATAATAAAGGTGTGGCAAGATTACTGTCTATATTCACATATACCCATAAAATTAAATTAACCCCGAAAATAAACCCTGTTAGTAATATAAACACAAACGTTGCTTTAACGACAGATAACTTAGGGATAACAATAATAATAATGCCACTAATGATTATTAATAATAAAAGTTCATAGCCTAAAATATAATTAGGTCTTGATTTTATATTCTGATCTAATATTCCACTGACAATATTAGCGTGGATTTCAACGCCTGGGTAACTACTTTGCATTGGGGTACTTCGTAAATCATAGAGACCTGCCGCTGTCGCGCCCATGATGACGATTTTATCTTTTAATTCTTTTACCTCCACGATACCATTAAGTACATCCGTTGCAGAAAAATAACGAAATTTTCCCTGTCTTCCGCGATAAGGAATCAAAATCGCTCCACTTTGATCGACTGGTATATTGAAGGATTCTATATTTAAATACTCAAGTCGCTGATCTGTTTTATCACCATAATTATTAGTGACAAACTTAATCGGCGGCAATCCCTGATATTGTCTTAATATCGCAAGTGATAATGCCTCGTAAATACCCCCTTGATATTGAAATAACAAGGGCAGTTTCCGACTAATGCCATCATCATCTGCCCCTTGATTATTAAAAAATCCGCCTAATTGAACTGCCTCTTGCAATTGGGTTAAATTTGCCCCATAACTTTTTGCTTGAAATAACCAACGCGTAAAAGGCGCGTTACTTAATGCAACCGCCTGCGGTAATTTTGTATCAGGACTAATAGGGTTATCTAAGTGGCTTGCAAAATAACCTAAAACAATATTGCGATTTTTGAAGCTTTGTACAAGTAACGCATCATAATCCAACGTTGGACGTAGTTTAGTTAATACAGCCTGAAAAGCAGGATCATCGGACAACGCATTTTTGCCTACATTTTCAAGTAAGCCTAGCCCTGAAGATTTATCTTTCTCTGAAAAAACAATATCAAAGGCTAATAAACTCACTTGATAATAATCAAACAACAAATCAACTAAATAACTTAATTTATCTCTTGACCAGGGCCAACGTCCTTCTTGCAACAAGCTTTTATCATCAATATCAATGATAACAATACGCTCATCAATCGTATTCGGCATTGTTGCAATGAGGCGTATATCATAAAAAATATGTTCAACTCGTGATATTAATGATAAGTGTAATTGACCTGAGGTATGCAGTCCAATTAAAACCACCCAAATCAAACAAAGGGACAATCGACAAATTTTGATGTACGTATTCGTAGTCATCATTGAGTTGACATCCCCCACAGAGTTTTATGCGCCAAGCGATAAATGGCTAACTACCAAAAGATTGTTTTAATAATTCATTATCTAATTTCCCTGCACGAAAACTATTCCCTGATTCAACTGCCGTCACAATCACGCTGGCTGGACTAAATAACATGCCATCGACTTTAAAAAAGTCGTAGTTATATTCTTTAAAAATTTCTGCAAAAGGTCTACCGTAATCTTTTGAGGTCGAACTAGGCAAGGCATTAGCCAAATTTTCAGCCGCTTCATCAGAACCATTGACAAACAAATGCACTTGACCTGCAAATAAAATAGCATCATTAGTGCGTCCCATTGCCTGTACAAAATCAGGGTGAGGCGGGCAAAGTGGTGCGCTACCACTGCCATCAATAATATTTTCTAAAGGAAACTTTAATTCGTGGGCTTTGTGCATGGCAACTTCTAATACCCGCCCAACCACTTGAACACAACCTGCAATACTACTAGTTGGGGTTATAATAATAGTTAAATCTTCAGGATCAATATCACAGGCTTGGATAATTTTCTCAATAATTTCCTTGGGTGGAATTTTATCATTTTCAATCACTAAAACCGTTTCATCGCCATTATCTTGATAACCTAATTCGTTATAAAGTGCTTCAATCGGCTCATCTTCCCCATCTTTGGTTTTCGTTGCCATTGCTCGTGCAGGACCTGAACCCAGCGCGTAATACTTTTCATGGGATAAACTCCAACCTGCATATTGGCTCCCTAAACAAGCTAACACGGGATTAGAACTATGTACGTTAATAGTTAGCGGCCAGTTTTCAGTATAAGCGCTATGATTAATACTGACTGTCCCCATACCACCTAAACATATTTCAGTAATAATTCGCCCTGCTTCCAATCCGCCAGGGGCTTCAATACCTGCATCAATAATGACACAACCGTTTTCTAATGTTTGTACTTCAAGCCTTAATTTATCCGCATTGTCAAGTAACTCTTGGACTAAAGGTTGGCTCAATTTGTTGACACTTGCGCTATATTCGATCATGTTGTTTCGCTTATTTGTGTAAAAAGAAGATGTTGTTTATTTTGTAAGTCCTCACGTAAAGATTGAGGACTTATTCCATTAAGAATCATACTGCAAATGGGTTGCCCTTTGTTAATAATTGTATTTTTTTGAGGTAAGCTACAACAATATTGAGGCCATTTCATTTTGGAGGAAATTTTTATTTTACTCATTGCATAAATAATTTGATAGGCACTATATGTTCTATGTCGAGAAATAATCACTTTTTCTAATTGTCCAAAACACGCTAAATAATGGGTTTTTAATAGATTTTTTTCATATAACTGCATACTAGCTGGCGGTCTTGGGTTAATTTCTAGGACGTAACATTTATTTTTATAAAAGACAAAGTCTAAACTGCATAATCCTTGTAATTTATAATTAATAGTGAGTTTAGAGATCCAATCATATAATATTTGTTGATGAAAAACAGGTAATTGTGCATGATTTATAATCCCTGAAAATAGGAATGATTTTGCGACAGTCCATTGTTGATTAAAACCGATAATAACCGCTTGTTTACCATTAGCAACAAATAAAGCTGACATGGATTTCCCATGTATATATTCTTGATAATAATGGTAGGGGGTCTGTAATACGTGGCGATTATTAGCGTCCATAATTTGAATATCAAGACCGCCTAGACTATTAAAGGGTTTTATCAAATAGCTTGTGGTTTTACCCTTATGGGTATTATTTTCTAATGTGAAAAAAACGGCTGGAAAAGCAATATTTAATTGCTGTAAACGTTGAAAAAAAAGTGGCTTATTTTGTAAGGCTTTAAATACAGTTGATGAATTTCCTATGAGTTGAAACTGGGTTTCTAAAAAATAAAGGCTGTCAGGATAGGCTTCAAACCCACTACCATAAATACAAAAACTAAATTGATTTTTGATTGAATTTATAAGCACGTCTATATCACTAAGTGCTAAAGATTTAACTTGATAATAATTGTGGGCTAATGCTTTCGTATCACAGTCAGCAAAACAATCTATGACGGTCACTTTTAAGCCTATATTGTAAGCTGCTTGTGCCAACATTTGCGCTGATTGAGCAATAATAAGGAGTCGCTTCATTATTTTCAATGACCAGTGTTATTAACACACAGAGATCTTTTAAAAGAACTAAAGTTTATTTTTTAATTCTAAAATAACACAAGGCGTTAACCCTGTTATTTTAGCGATAATATCACGCTCAAAATCCTCTTCTAACATTGCTATTGCCATCGCTAATTTCTCAGTTGATTTTCCTTTTTCAATCCCCTGTTTTTCTCTAAGTTTTAAACCTTCTGCCAATTGTGTTTTTTTGAGTTTTTCAAGATGGTATTCATTAATCAGCAGTGTTTCTTCTTCAGCTGAAATATTACTTTGCTCAATAACAGAAAATAGTTTTAATATTTCAGGATGCTGATAATCGGTCTCTTCAACTTGTCCATCTAAACAATCTTCAATCGCTTGCAACCATTGATTTAATGGTTTTGGGGTTTTTTCATTAACATATCTGGGGCATAAAAAGACAATTTTATGGGAAATGGCTTTAATATAGTGTCCTGCTAAATCACAGGGGTCAAAACGTATTGTCAGGACATCTTTTTTATATTTATCACTCGAAGTTGATACCACGATGGTATAAACAGTAATGTCTAAATGGTAGTTGGCGGATTTTTGAATTTTTGCTAATAACTCAATCCCATGATAATACAAAAAACGTTCATAATGATCGCCATGACTTTCATGTTGAATATTGACAATGATGCGGTTTTTTTTATCTTCGGCATATAAATCGCAGCGAGGTTGAATTTTTCCTGCTTGAATATCAAAAGTCTTTTTAGTCCCAACTTCCGTTATTTCTAAATTAATTCCCAAAGTATCATGAACAAAAGCAGTAAATATATCAACTTGACTAAAGGCTTTTTCAAAAATAACCCCATAACGAAGGGACGCAACTTCTATCATAAAATATTCCTTAAATTAATAAAGTTGAATCTTAGCGGCACTATTTTTAGCACTTGTTATTTGGAAATAAAGATGGGTTTCGGTATTACGTTTTTCCATTTCCAAAACGAGTGCTTGTGCGGTTGTCTCGTCTTTAACCGCACAAAAACCTGTCGGTCCCCATGAGGTTTGTCCAATAGCAACTGCGCCTTGTTTTTGTAACCATAGCATAGTTTCTGAAACTTCGGGACTCGTAAATACCCCCCCTTGCGCGCTTGCAAAATGTTGCCCTACTGATTGCTGGAGTTGTGTTATAACATGACCAAATAATTCAAGATTACCCTCTGCAATGGCAGGCAATCCTTGCATTAAAAGTAGATAACATAGACGGGCGGCTTCTTGTTCTGGAAAAGCGGGGAGTTCCTTGAATGCCTGAATTTCTTGTTCTCCATGCAGACCTTGCCCACGTTTATCAAAAACAAGTAAAAAACGCCATTGCTCTGGAATGGATAATTGTGAAATAACGGGGGGCGTTTGCGTATTGTTACCTCGTCCCCCATCAACGACCAATCCACCCCGTTCAAAAACGCCAATACCGATGCCTGAACGCGCGCCTCTATCACTCAAGATCGCTATATCACGGACACTGAGTCCTAATTGATAAAAGCCACTTAAAGCCGCGCCAATGGCTAGAGCGAGTTGTGTTCCTGAGCCTAAGCCCACATGTTCAGGAATACTTGAGTCAAAATTAAGATGCAGTTTATCGGAAACATTAAGCTGTTTACAAAAATGTTTTAAGGTTTTTTCACTTCGTTTAGGCGCGCAGCCACTGATAGTGAGATATTTTGCCGCCGTAAGGGTTAAATGGGTGTTAATTTCATTGAGTGCGACACCAATACTGCCAAAATGTCGTCCTAATGAGCCACTCAAATCCATAAATCCCATGTGCAATCTGGCAGAGGCGGTGACAGAAACTTTGTTAATCAAGTGATAATCCGAATAGTCTTTACAAAAATGTCAAAAATTATACAGTAAGGCTTTAATTTTTTGGAAGATTTGCCAAGATAATTTTTGAAACTTCAATTAAGTCTTCAAAAATTAGATTCTCATCAATTAATGTACGCTGGTTAATTATCGACTGAGAGGGAATTAATAGCGGATAAGCCCCTGCTTCCTGAGCTGCTTTAATCCCTATGATTGAATCTTCTAAAATAAGACAATGCTCAATCGGCTGTTGCAAATAATCTGCAGCTTTAAGGAAAATATCGGGATTAGGTTTGCCTTCTTTAACTTGATCACGACTAATAATTAAATCAAATTCATTGTTTAGCCCTGCAAAATTAAGGCATTCACGTACATTTATTTCAGGGCTATTCGTTGCTAAGCAGTAGGGAATAGCCTGTTTTTTTATGAGGGTTAATAAAGTATCTAATCCTTTCTTTTTTTTAATACCATGTTGCTGAACATGTGCATACCAATAATAACCACTTAGTTGTTGGAAGTATTGTAAATTGAAATTTAAACCACAGTATTCAACTAAGTATTTTGTCACCGTATTTGCATCTAAACCTGATAAAGATGAACAAAAAGCATCTGTCAGTTGATACCCCATTTTTTGTGCGGCTTGTTGCCACGCATATAAATAGGTTGTTTCTGTATCAAGAACTAATCCATCTAAATCAAAGATGACCGCTGAAAAATAAGGTAAATGAATAGTTTTCACAATTTAAGCAGTTCTTTAGGGGGTAATATATCAAAACTCGAATGAACTTCGGCTTCTATTTTATTTTCGATGGCATCATCGAGTTCATGAAAAAAATCTAAGCCTGTTAACGCCTCTATTTTATCGACACTAACAATAAAATCTTCTAATTGATCGGTTTTTTTTATCGTCTGAGGTAGTAAAAAGGCTAATAACCTCGGGGTTTCTTTTCCCAGCTGAATTACGTAAATTTTATAAAATGCATCAGGAATTTCTACATGAAAGGCATTTTTTAAATACTGTTTTTTACCTGTAAACACAGGTCCTGTGACCACCCAAACATGATCGACCCATTGGGTAAATTTTTTAATTTCTAACATCTCTAGTTTTTTCCACAAACCACGATTTAATTTAGGTTTTTGCGGGGTGATATTTGTCATCACAAACGTTTCTAGTTGCGCTTGTTGTCCAAATAAACGACTGATTGCATAATTGGGTGCCATGTGACCTCTATCATACCCACTATGGGTATAAGCTTCATGACTAACTCGATTAATGCTACGCCAATCTGGGTCAAACTTTGAAGGTCTTTTTAAATGGTTTGTTTTTTTAGGAACTGCTTTAATTTTATAACTGACCCATAATGGATTACCCCGTATGTCAGAATAACCGACTAAAAAAGCTTCACTTCTTAAAGTGTGTGTCCATGTTGATGGGAGTAGCCAACTTTGCGCTTGTGGAACGCCTTGAAAGCTTAAGGCAGGACGTGCAATAAAAATTTCATAACTGTACCATCCTGCTGGGAATAGTAAAAAAAACAATAACATCGAAGGATGTTTAAGGGTTAGTTTAACCATGAGTAAAATCACTCGTAGTAAGAATTTATGATTATTACTTGCCATAGCTTCCTCAAATTGTATAAATTGGTCACATTAGATTAACTTAACTAAGAAGGTGTCGCAATGGCAACGATTACAGATCCAGTGATTGAGAGCTGGTATAAAGATGTAGAAAATAGTCTAAACTTTAAAGTGGTTGCCATAGATGGTGATAGCATTGATGTTCAATATTTGAATGGTGAAATAGGGAGTTTTGATAAGGAAAGCTGGTATAACTCAACCTTTGATTATATTGAAGCCCCTGAAGACTGGAGCGCGCCTTATGGCAATCTAGAAATAGATGATTTGGGTTATTCAGATCCTGATACCCATTTTGATTTAGGTTCAGAAGATATGAATGTCTCTGATATGCTGGATAGAACAGGGTAGTTAGTGATGCGAATGACGGCGGCGCAATTTTTAAATTGGGAAAATAAAAGTATTACTTTGTTAGCGATGTCAGGGGCTGGAAAAACTACTTTGGCTAATAAATTACCTAAGGACAAATGGTTTCATTATTCTGGGGATTATCGTATTGGTACAAAATACTTAAATGAGCCAATCTTGGATAATATAAAACGCCAAGCGATGGAGGTTCCTTTTTTACGTAATTTACTCTTATCGGATTCAATTTATATTTCCAATAACATTAGCGTTAATAACTTAACCGCAGTCTCGTGTTTTTTAGGTAAGCTAGGTAATACGCGCCAAGATGGGTTACCACTAGAAGAATTTAAATATCGCCAGCAATTACATTTACAGGCAGAAATTAATGCCATGCTGGACGTGCCGCAATTTATCCACAAGGCCAATGATATTTATGGTTATCGACATTTTTTGAACGACGCGGGGGGAAGTGTTTGTGAGTTAGACTCCATTGAAGTTTTAGAGACTTTAGCAAAACACAGCTTAATTATTTATATTAAAATTCCATCCATTTTAGAGGAAACGATTATTGAACGAGCTAAAACTGATCCAAAGCCTTTGTATTATCGCGAAAGCTTTTTAGATGCCCATTTAGAACAGTTTATGTTAATTAAAGGTTATACCAATATAGAACAAATTTCACCCAATGAATTTGTTACTTGGGTGTTTCCTTGTTTATTTAAATCACGATTACCGCGCTACGAAGCGATTGCAGCGCAATATGGCTATACCTTGGATGCAGAAGCGGTTGCTAAAGTCACAGGGGAAACTGATTTTATACAATTGATTGCGAGAGCAATTACCCTACAAACGAGTAATTCATGCCTTTAGTTGCTCATACAAATTTACCTACTTTTCAACGTCTTAAGGAAGAAGGGGAAAATATTCTCCCTGTGGACAGAGCAGGAGAACAAGATATTAGAGAATTACACATTGGGATTCTTAATATGATGCCAGATGCCGCTTTAGAGGCGACTGAGCGACAGTTTATGCGTCTTGTTGGTGCGTGTAACCAAATTGCACAATTTCATGTGCATTTATTCACGATTGCGGGGTTAGAACGTAATGAAAAAATGCAAGCCCATATTAATCAATATTATGAACCTTTTGATAAAATTAAAACGGATGGCTTAGATGCGCTAATTATTAGCGGGGCAAATGTTACTCATGCTAATTTAGAACAAGAGTCTTTTTGGCAACCGTTAACCGAAGTATTTGAATGGGCAAAAAATAATGTCACTTCAACTTTATGCTCGTGTCTTGCAACCCATGCGTTAATTCAATATTCGCATGGCATTAAACGATCACCCTTAGCAAGTAAGCGTTGGGGGGTTTTTTCACATAAAGTAATTAATCGAGAGTTACCGCTTCATCCTTTGGTTGCAGAAAGTAATACCCGTTTTGATGTGCCACATTCGCGTTTTAATGAAGTGTTTGAAGCCGATATGATTCGTCATGGCATTAAAGTTTTAGTCAAAAGTGAAGTAGCGGGGGTTCATCTTGCCGTCAGTAATGATGGTTTTAGAACGGTGTATTTTCAAGGGCATCCAGAATATGATGATATTAGTTTATTAAAGGAATATAAACGTGAAGTCTTTCGTTTTTTTAACCACGATAGAAATCATTATCCGCCTTTCCCCAAAGATTATTTTTGTGAAGCGGTGATCCAAAAATTTGAAAACTACCAACAACAAGTTATTATTGCAAAACAACAACGCCAATCCTTGCCACATTTTCCAGAAGCTGAAGTATTGGCATATATTGATAATACCTGGCGTGATACGGCAAAAGCGGTGTTTAATAATTGGTTGGGAAAAGTTTATCAAATTACTAATCAAGATAGACGACTTCCCTTTATGGCGGGCATAGATGCAAATAATCCATTAGGGTTAAATATCCATAAATAGCATAGGAATACCATAGGTTAAGACAAAATAAGAAAACGCCAATGCAATGCTACTTTTCACATCAAACGTATAAAATTTACGCAAAATATAAGCCACAATCAATAAATACCAAACAACAAGAAGAGTCGCTAAAAACATCCCAATTTCTTCTCTATAAACGGCGTGTGTCACAACCAGATAAAAATCTAAGGCTTCACAAGCTGTTGCAAGGGTCATGATAAGGTTTTCACAGACAAAAATTGAAGTAAAGAGCTGGTTAAAATACATCCATTTTTTTGTAAAAAATAAAAAAACAGAAATAGTTGAAAATGCCATAATCATGCGTAATGAAACTTCTAAAAAACCATCCGTAGGATCGGCTATCAAACCTTCAACTAACCAACCAGAAAGAAAGTAAAAGATGATTACATTCCGCCTAAATACTTTTTTAGGAACAAAATCTAGCGGATTGTTTTTAAACGCACAAAGCGTAAGATATTTTAGTAACAGATTCATAACAGAAAATAGGTATTTAAAGTGAGGGGTATTTTACCGTTATTTAGTCAAAAACTTTAATTTCTTAGTTTTACTATTTATTATGCTTAAAAATAGTAACCTGATTACGTCCCTTAGTTTTTGAAATATAGAGGGCTTTATCCGCGTTATCAGATAATAATTGTGCATCGCTATGGTTAGGATAACTTGCAATACCGCAACTCAAAGTCACTCGAAAATTATTTTTTTTTGAAAAATGTAGTATTTTTTCAAAATCTATCCGTAATTTTTCACATAATCTTGCTGCAATTTCAATAGATGTATTTGGAAATATGACCACAAATTCTTCCCCCCCATAACGCCCAACCAAATCAGTTTTTCGTACCCTATCTTCTAAAAAACGGGATAAAGTTTTTAAAACGAAATCGCCTGTCGCATGACCATAGGTATCATTGACTTGTTTAAAATAATCAACATCAAACATAGCAAGGCTAATTGTAGTGCCATCACGTTGCGCTCTCGCACATTCATTTTTAATAAATTCTTTAATATAGCGGTGGTTATAAAGGTTTGTTAAGCCATCTTTCACCATTAAGGCGCGTAACTTTCTAAAACGCCGTGCTTGGTAATTAACCATAGCAATAAGTGTTTTGGTAAGAAGCGGTTTAATTAAAAAATTATCCCCCCCTTGCAATAGTACTTGAAGTTTTAACTCAGAGGAATGTTCTGTTGAAAGATAAATAATAGGGATGGCAACATAAGGGTCAATTTGACGAATCACTGTTGCAAGTTCAGATCCATTACAGTTAGGCATATAAAGATCCATCAAAATTAAATCAGGACTTCTATTTTCCATATAGGTTAATATTTGTAAAGGGTCATTACAAATACGGGTTAACATTCCCGCATTTTCTAAAATTAAGGCGTGGTGTTGCGCAATTTCTTTATCATCATCAACAATTAAAACATAATAGGCTTCTTCTGCATGGTGTCTCAATAATTTATCAACCCATTCAATTAAATGTCCAATATCAAGTGGTTTAACTAAATAAGCATTACCCCCTGCTTTAACCGTTGCAAGCCTTGCGTCAATATCGGTACGCGAAGAAATAAAAATAATGGGGATATTATCAAGAAGGTTATTATCTTTTTCACGAATCTTTTTGACAGCTTCAATACCTGCTGTATTACCCTCAGGTAACATGATATCTATAATTAAAGCACAAGGGATTTCTTTTTTTAAGGCAGAATAAAGGGGTTTTGCATTATATAAAATCGTGACGCTATAACCGAAGGTTTGTATTTGTTCTGCAAGGCTTTTAGCTAACACTTCATCATCTTCAACCAATAATATATGTTGATTATTAGGGGGCTTTTCGATAGCTTGAATATTTTCAATGAGGGAGAAATCTTCACTCGCTATTAAGTCACACTTATTTTTATCATAGGCTTCAATAATAGCTTGAAGTTGGCTCTCAAGTTCTAAAAAAATAGGATGTATGGTTTTGTATTGATTTAAGCTTAGATTATTTTTATTTTTTAATAACGGTGTAATTTCATTCTCTAACTTTTTTGCCGTTTGCGAAAGATTTTTAAAGCCAAAGGTTGCCCCAGAACCTGCTAAGGTATGAATATAAATCACCAACTGTTGTAATTTTTCAGGGTTTTGCCAATCTTGACGAAAAATTTGCTCATGTTCTTTAATTTTTTCCATGCGAACAGTAAGACTAGTGACAAACTCTTGTTGTAATTGTTTAAGGTTATTTAAAAATTCAGATTTATTACTCACCATGCTCATTCCAGAATTTTTGAACCTGTTCTGAAAGCTGTATAGGGTCAAATGGTTTGCTAATAATACCAATGACGGCTAATTCTTTGGATAATTTAAGCGGCTCAAGCTCTGATTGCCCTGTCATTAAAATGATAGGCGTTTTTTTTAATTCTTTTTGCATTGTGATTTTTTTTAATACTTCAATTCCACTCATATTGGGCATCATCAGGTCGAGTAAAATCAAGTCTGGCGAAAAAACTTTTAATATTTCCAAAGCTTCTGCACCTGATGCGGATAATTTAAGCGTATAGTGACCGATAATTTCTAAAGACATTTTAACTAAAGCGCGTAAATTTTCATCATCATCAATGTAAAGAAGCGTATTTAAGATTTTATCTGACATTTATAAAGTGAGTAAATAATAAGTTACTGATTTTAATGTAATTAGGAAATAAACATATAATAATTTTCAATATTCTTACAAATTTCATTATAACGAAAACTTTTAAAATCTAAAACAATAGATTTAAGAACAATAATACGATAGGCATGAACTTATTTATAAAAATAAATACCTATAAAAAAATTAGGTGATATATTAACGACTCATTATTTTCTTGCTAACCAATCTAATATGATATATGAAAGAATTTATTCAGAAACAACTTGAAAAGAATCATCTTCAATCGGTCAAGCTTTTGTCTATTCTACGAGAAATTCAAGCTGAATTTCATTTTATATCGAAAGATGCGATAGAAATATTAGCTGATTTATTAAAAATTGAACGAACCCAAGTCATTAGTGTAGTTGAGTTTTATCATTTTTTTTCTTTAGAATCGAGAGGAAAATATGAAATATTTTTAAGTAATTCAATTACAGATCACATGCTCGGTAAACAGTCATTAGTCAATTATTTTATCGAAAAATTAGGCATAGAGTTAGGACAGGTTCGTGATGACGGCTTAGTTAGCCTTGAAAATACCGCTTGTACAGGAATGTGTGACCAAGGACCTGCGGGATTAATTAATGGCTATGCGATTCCTCAATTAACTAAAGCTCGGATTGATGAAATTGTTACTTTAATTGAACAGCAAGTTCCTGTTGAAAATTGGTCGAAAGAGATTTTTAAAGTGGAGGATAATATTTATAAAACCAATCTTTTACTTACAAAAGAAATAACGCAAGGTTCAGCACTTAAAGCTATGTTTAAGCGAGGATTAACAGGAACATTAGCAGAAATTAATCTTTCAAGATTACGAGGTCGAGGGGGCGCAGGCTTTAATACCGCGAGAAAATGGCAGTTTTGTTCACAAGAACAGGCAATAATGCGTTATGTCGTTTGTAATGCAGACGAAGGTGAACCTGGAACATTTAAAGATCGAGTTTTACTTAATCGCTATGCAAATCAAGTATTTGAGGGGATGACTTTATGTGCTGCCATCATTAGTGCAAAGCAGGGTTTTTTATATTTAAGAGCTGAATATTTACATCTTTATTCCAAATTGAAAGCCATTTTAGCACATCGTCGTGAAAATAATTTATTAGGTAAAAATATACTGAAACAAGGGGTTGATTTTGATATTGAAATTCGCCTCGGGGCTGGTGCTTATATTTGTGGGGAAGAATCTGCTTTAATTGAATCGTTAGAAGGAAAACCTGGAATCCCTAGAAACCGCCCGCCTTACCCTGTGGTTGAAGGTTATTTGAATAAACCAACCGTGGTTAATAATGTTGAAACTTTTTTAGCCGCCGCCAAAATTACTTTAATAGGCGGACAGGCTTTTGCTGATTTAGGAACAAAACAATCAACAGGTACTAAGATATTGAGCATTAGTGGCGATTGTGAAAATGCGGGGATTTATGAATACCCTTTTGGAACAACCATTAATACTATCTTAAACGATTGTGGTGCGAAAAATGTATTAGGTGTTCAAATTGGAGGTCCTTCGGGAACGTTTATTTCTAATCAAGAATTTGAACGAACCCTTGGTTTTGAAGACTTAGCCACAGGTGGTTCTTTTATTATCTTTAATCAACAACGCAATATTTTAGATTGGGTTAAAAATTTTACCTATTTTTTTACAGATGAAAGTTGTGGTTTTTGTACCCCTTGCCGAGTGGGAACGTCTTTATTAAAAAAACAACTGGATAAAATAGTTGATGGGCATGGTTCAGCAGGCGATATTGTGGCTTTAGAAGAAATTTGTCAATTGGTGAAAAATTATAGTCATTGTGGCTTGGGACAAACAGCCGCTAACCCAATTTTAACCACGTTGCAACGTTATCCAGAAATTTATCAACAGCAGTTAAAAGCGATTAGTTATGAACCAGGTTTTGACCTTAATGCCTCATTAGCAACCGCAAGAAAATTGGCGAATCGTGATGATGCAGGGGCTTATTTAGCACAAGTAGGGGATTAAAAAAATGAGTGAAACAATAACTATTGATGGTAAAAAAATTCCTTTTAAGGCGGGACAAACGATTATTGAAGCAGCAACAGCAGCGGGGGTTTATATTCCACATTTATGTCACCACCCTGATTATAAACCACATGGTAGCTGTAAATTATGTACGGTGAATGTTAATGGTCGTCACTGTTCTGCTTGTACCTTTCCTGCTGAGAATGGACAAAATATTTTAAATAAAACCCAAGAATTAACTAATAATCGGCGAAAAGTTACCCAAATGTTATTTGTTGAAGGGAATCATTTTTGCCCTTCTTGTGAAAAAACAGGCAACTGTCAATTGCAAGGGGTCGCTTATTATTTGGCTATGAAAGATAATCATTTTCCGCATTTTTTTGCAAATAGGGAATTAGATGCCTCACATCCTGATTTATTAATTGACCATAATCGTTGTATTTTTTGTAATTTGTGTGTCCGTGCTAGTCAGGAAGAGGGTAAAAATGTATTTGCCATTAGTGGGCGTGGGATTAATAAACGCTTGATTATTAATTCTAAAACAGGCTTATTAAAAGATAGTGATATTGAGGTCAATGATTGTGCTGTCCATGTTTGCCCAACGGGGGCTATTTTGGAAAAACGTAAAGGTTATAATGTGCCTATTGGACAGCGTATTTATGATACACAGCAAATAGATGAAGTCTCGCTGGCACAGGAGAAAAAACATGCGTGATAAAATTAGCGTTGCAACCACCTCATTAGCGGGTTGTTTTGGCTGTCATATGTCTTTTTTAGATATAGATGAACGCTTATTAAAATTAGCTGAACTAGTCGAGTTTGATCGTTCGCCTATTACCGATATAGAACATTGTAGTGATTGTGATATTGGGTTAATTGAAGGCGGTGTCTGTAATGCAGAAAACGTCCATGTTTTAAGAGAGTTTCGTAAAAATTGTAAAATATTAGTTGCTGTCGGTGCTTGTTCAATTAATGGTGGTTTACCCGCCATGCGTAATCACATTCCTTTAGAAGAATGTTTGAATGAAGCTTATATAGATGGTATCGGGGTAGAAAAGCCACAAATTCCTAATGATCCTGAGTTGCCCTTATTATTAGATAAAGTTTACCCTATTCATGAAATTGTTAAAGTGGATTATTATTTACCTGGCTGTCCACCTTCAGCTGATGTTTTTTGGACATTTTTAACGGATTTAATTGAAGGCCGAGAACCAAGTCTGCCTTATGAATTAGTTCATTATGATTAAAGTTAAGTATTAGGGAATTATTATGTACGAAAATTTAGAAACAGCAAAGTCCCCTGAAAAATTAAAACGCGTTGTCGTTGATCCTGTTTCCCGTGTAGAAGGTCATGGAAAAGTAACCCTTTTATTAGATGAAAATAATCAAGTCAAGCAAGCACGGTTACATATTGTTGAATTTAGAGGCTTTGAGCGTTTTATTCAGGGAAGACCTTATTGGGAATTACCTGTATTAGTACAACGCTTATGTGGTATTTGTCCTGTCAGTCATCATTTAGCAGCGGCTAAGGCGATTGACCAATTAGTGGGTGTTGATCCTGAAAACTTACCCACAGCGGCGGATAAATTAAGACGATTATTACATTTTGGGCAAGTATTACAATCCCATGCTTTACATTTTTTTCATCTTTCAAGCCCTGATTTATTATTTGGCTTTGAAAGTGAAATTAGTAAGCGTAATATTATTGCGGTACTGAATGAATATCCCGACATTGGACTTCAAGGCGTTAAATTACGCAAATACGGTCAAGAAGTGATTCGCATGGTGTCTGGCAAACGTATTCACGGGACTGGGGCTATTGCAGGGGGAATGAATAAATCACTCACAAAATCAGAGCGTGATTATTTACAAAAGGATATTAAACAAATCATTGAGTGGGCGCAAGGCTCGGTTGCCTTGATTAAAAAAGTTCACTGTTCCAACTTACCTTATTACGATGATTTTGCGACGATTCCTTCAAGTTATTTAGGACTGGTTAAGGAAAATGGGGCGTTAGAATTTTATCATGGGGGCATTAGAGCAAAAGATGCCAATGGTAAAATTATGATGGATCATATTGATTATTGTAATTATAACGATTATATTCACGAAGAAGTTCGCTCATGGACTTATATGAAATTCCCTTATTTAACCGCTTTGGGTAAAGAAGAAGGCTGGTATCGTGTCGGTCCTTTGGCAAGAGTTAATAATTGTGATTTTATTGATACGCCGTTAGCAGAACATGCACGGGTTGAATTTAAACAACATGGTAATGACGCAATGGTACACAGTACCTTAGCTTTCCATTGGGCGCGATTAATTGAAGTGTTACATTGTGCTGAAAGCATTGAATTATTACTTAATGATGCTGATATTATGGGTTCAGATTTAGTTACTCAAGGTGAAAAACGTTTTGAAGGAATTGGGGTGATTGAAGCCCCGCGTGGAACGTTATTCCATCATTATCAAGTGGATGAAAATGATATTGTCACCAAAGCGAATTTAATTGTTTCAACCACTAGCAACAATATGGGAATGAATGAATCAGTACGCCAAGTAGCGGCTGAATATTTATCAGGACAAGAATTAACAGAACCCCTGTTAAATAATTTAGAAGTGGCCATTCGCGCCTATGACCCGTGTTTATCTTGTGCAACGCATGCGGTGGGGAAAATGCCGTTACAACTTGAATTAGTCGATGCCAAAGGTCAGTTAATTGATAAGTTGGTTAAACATAATGATGGGCAAATTGAACGTAATTTATGAGTAAAGCTATTTTAGTTTTTGGCTATGGTAATTTAAGCCGTGGCGATGATGCCTTAGCTCCTTTATTATTAGAGAAATTAGATGATAAAGTCGATGTAGAAATACTCAGTGATTTTCAGTTACAAATTGAACATGCTTTAGACTTAGAAAATAGATCCCAAGTATTATTTATTGATGCCTCGGTCAATTGTCAAAGCGCATTTAATTTTACACAACTACAGCCAATTAAAGATAAAAGCTATACCACTCATGCAATGAGTCCTGCGGCATTGTTACAAGTTTATCAAACGATAAAACATCATGCACCCCCCCCTTGTTTTTTATTATCAATACAAGGATTTAGTTTTGAATTAGGTGAAGGTTTAAGTTCCAAAGCGGCAGAAAACTTATCCTTAGCGATTACATTTACCCAGCAATTACTCGATAATCCCGCATTAGATTTTTGGACTCAACAAGCAGGAAATTACTTTGCATGAATTATCTTTATTAGAAAATGTTAAAGACATCTTACAAAATCATGCGATTGCCGAAGATTTCACCCATGTTGAAAAAATTACTTTAGAAATCGGTAAACTATCTTGTGTTGAACCTGAGGCATTACGTTTTGCTTTTGATGTCGTGATGAAAGATTCTATCGCCGCTAATGCAGAATTAGTTTTGAGTGAACGAGAGGGTTTAGGTGTTTGCTTACAATGTAATAAGCAAACGCCATTAGCGAATTTATATGATCCTTGTCAGTTATGCAATCACCCTTTTGTTAAGGTTACTCAGGGTCATGAAATGAAAATTAAAGATTTAATCGTTATTTAAAGAGGTTAGAAAAAATATGTGTGGAATTTGTGGTTGTGGTGAGACAGACTCTCATCAACATAATCATCACCATCATCATGGTGAAGCAGTGCGTTTAGTTAAAATTGAAGAGGATTTATTGGCTAAGAATAATACTTATGCCGCACAAAATAGAGCGTATTTTAAACAGCATTCTATTTTTACTTTGAATTTAGTCTCTAGCCCAGGTTCTGGTAAAACCACCTTATTAGTGGAGACTATTAAGCAACTAAAAGATCAATTTTCAATTGCGGTTATTGAAGGAGATCAGCAAACAGAGCATGATGCTGAACGTATTCGAGCCACAGGCATTCCTGCCTTACAAATCAATACAGGGCGAGGCTGTCATTTAGATGCACATGGTATCGGTCATGCGATTAAGGATATGCAGCTAAAAGACCATAGTTTATTAGCGATAGAAAATGTCGGAAATTTAGTTTGTCCTTCCTCATTTGATTTAGGGGAGGCACATAAAGTGGTGGTACTTTCTGTCACAGAAGGGGACGATAAACCGCTTAAATATCCTGATATGTTTTATGCCGCTGATTTAATGTTGATTAATAAAGTAGATTTATTACCCTATGTTGATTTTGATGTCGAACGCTGTATTCATTATGCAAAAAGCATTAATCCAAAGATTGATATTATTCAATTATCGGCAACTAAGGAAGATAATTTTTTTGAATGGCTTAATTGGTTAAGAAAAAATATAAATGAAAATAGGAATTAAAAAATAATGATTGAAGTTGCCTCTTTACGCTATGGCGTTATCTTTAAAAAAGTTTTTTCTAAGCCACATATATTTACCGCCTTTGTTAAAGATATTCTTGGACTAGACATTGAAATTGATAAAGTAGAAACAGAAAAATCCTTTTCCCCTATTATTAGTCATGTTGACAGTCGTTTTGATTTGTTTGCAGAAGACAAAAAAAATCACTTGATTGTTGATATACAACACAGACGCTATAAAGACCATTATGACCGCTTTCTTCACTATCACTGTGTTGCTTTATTGGAACAAATTACCAGCTCAGGCAATTATAAACCTGGTATGAATGTTTATACGATTGTGGTTTTAACATCGGGAGATAAGCATAAAACTGATATATCAATTAATGATTTTAGACCTAGAAAACTAGATGGTAGTTATATTCCTGAAACTCAACATAAAATAATTTATCTTTGTCCCAAATATGTTACTGATAAAACCCCTGAACCCTATCGAGAATGGTTAAGAGCCATCGATGATAGTTTAGATCAACAGGTTGAAGAAAGTGATTATGATAATGAAACTATTCAAGAGATTTTTTCACTAATAAAAGAAGATAAAGTTAGCCCTCAAGAAGCATTCAGAATGAAAGATGAATATTCTGATGAGCAATATTTGCGTGATGAAAGGAAAGAAGCCGTAGAGAAAGGGAGAGAAACAGAAAAAAAAGAAAATGCTAAAGCAATGATAAAAGAAGGGATCGACTTTTTATTAATCTCTAAGATAACAGGAATTTCAGAACAAGAATTACACGCGTTTGAAAATCAAGGTTAATTTATTTTAATGTCCAAATAAAGAACCGAGAAGATGTCGGTTCTTTATTTTTATAGTTTAAAGTGAATTTAGCGCACGATAAAGTAGATCAATACTCTCGGTTAAATCAACAGGCGCATTACCGACAAAAAAACCATTATTATGTGCATAACTGGCATTATTAGATTTAGTGACTTCATGGTCGATATATTTAATCACATCATGCGCTAAAAAATTACCGCCTGTAATAATGCGATATTTAATATCATACGCATCTAAAGCAATAAAGGCTTGTTTACGGCTAATATCCGCTTCTTTAGCAATAATCATTGTAAAACTAAACCAAGAACTTTCACCGACTTCTTGTTGAATAATAAAACGCGCGTCATCTTTAAATCTTTCAACAAAATACGCGGCATTTTTACGCCGTTGTTCAATAAACCCTGATAATTTTTTAATTTGTGTCAGTCCTAATGCGCCTTGCAATTCACCTGGGCGAACATTATAGCCTGGTAAAATAAACCGATAAGCTTCAAAAAAATCATCGTTTTTTTTCTCATAAATGGGACTACCTTCATCTTGGTCACGTGTCCAGCCATGATTTCTTAATGATTTTGCCAAACAATAAATTTCATAATCATCTGTGACGACAAGCCCACCTTCCATGGTTGAAATATGATGTGAGAAAAAAGTTGAAAACGTATTGACTAAGCCATAAGTACCTGTGTAACGTCCGTTATATTTTGCCCCCATTGATTCACAATTATCATCAAATAAAATAATATTATTTTGCTGACATAACGCTTCAATTTCATCAAAGTGGCAAGGATTTCCTAACACTGAAACTGTTACAATCATTTTAGTTTTTGGACTAATTGCTTGCTTTAATTCCTCAACGTCATAATTTAACGTCTTCAAATCCACATCAACAAATTTAAGTTTTAACCCATATTGATGCAGAGGGTAAAAAGTGGTTGCCCAAGAAATACAAGGCACAATCACTTCATCGCCTGCTTTTAAAGAATTTTCTTGGCGATGAAATAAAGCGGCTACGGCAATTAAATTAGCCGATGAGCCTGAATTGACCATCACCGCATAATCTTTTCCAAAAAAAGCAGCAAACTGCTGTTCAAATTCCTTAACATTTTTCCCCATACTAAACATGTCACTTTCAATGACAGCGTGCATGGCTTGTTTTTCTTCTTCGCCAAACGTTGAATGGGCTAATTCATAACTCATAGTTTATTTATCCTGATAATTAGGTTCATAGACAACAATTTTTGATCCGTCAAAATCGAAACAAAAAGGAATGTGTAAATAATCACTTAATGCGTTTTTGACTTCTTCTTGGTATTTTTTTTCAACATAAAAAATCATAAATCCCCCACTGCCTGCCCCTAATAATTTACCGCCTAAAGCCCCTGCGTGAATGGCTTTATCATACATTTTATCTATCGTAGGGTTAGTGACTTTACTTGATAAGGATTTTTTCAATGCCCAAGTTGAATTTAATAATTCACCAAATTGGTTTAAATTTGCATTTGAAAGCAATATTTCACGCGCTTCATCAACCATCGCTTTCATACGGTTTAGATTGGGAATATTTAAAGTCGTTCTAGCCATTTGCTCGTCTAAAATATCTGATGCCGCCCGTGATAGCCCTGTAAAAAACAATAAGATATTACTTTGAAACTCAAGCAGTCTTTCGTGACGCATAATCACAGGTTCTGCAATAATTTCACCATTTTGTAAAAATTTAAGGGTATTTAATCCCCCGTAAGCGGCAAAAGTTTGATCTTGTGAGCCGACATTTTCCTTAATCCAATCTTGTTCAATTTCAACGGCCATTCGAGTCAATTCTTTTTTTGAGACCATTTTTCCTTCTAAGGCTTTTAGACTATTTAAAAGCCCTACCGTAAAAGCTGAACTTGATCCCATCCCACTACGGGCAGGAATATCGCCATCGTGATGAATAGAAACCCCATAATCAATTTTTAAATATTTTAAAGTTTCACGAACGGCAGGATGAACAATTTCCTCAATAGAGGAGACATTTTCTTGTTTTGAATAAACAATTCGGTGTTTATGTTCAAAAAAAGGCGGTAATTTTCTGACATTGAGATAAGAATATTTATCAATGGTGACCCCTAAGGTTTTGCCACCGTGTTCAAAGTAATAATCAGGGTAATCTGTTCCGCCACCAAAAAATGAAATTCGATGGGGTGTTCTGGATACAATCATGAATGGGTCTCTAATTATTAGGTTATTTATTGCGTGGAGCAAAAATCTAAAGTAGATTATAGTTTATCTACCTAGAATGCAAAAGAAGCTTACTATTTTAACTTAGAACGCTTAAGATGCGTTTTTGAAATAATTGGAGAAATTACGATGAATTTAAAAAAATATTTAGTGCCTTTACTTTGTTCTTTAGTTTTAACACAAGGTGCTAATGCCGCTCAGGATGAAAATGTATGGAAAAATAGTCTCAAAAATAACTATTTTGCAGGTAAAACGATTCAAGAATCTAACACGGTTATTGAACTAGAAGCCCCTTATCGCGCCGAAGACCCTGCACTTGTTCCGATAAAAATTATCAGTAAAATCAAGCAAACTAAGGAGCATTATATTAAAAAAATTACGGTTTTTGTGGATAAAAACCCTTACCCTTTTGTGGGAGAATTTGAATTAACCCCTGAAACAGGTAAAGCGGATTTAGCGATGCGCGTTCGAGTTAATACCTATAGTTATATCCGTGCAATTGCAGAAATGAATGATGGACAACTTTACATGACCAAAAAATTTGTGAAAGCAAGCGGCGGTTGTTCTGCACCTATTGGTGCTGATTTAGATGCGGCGATGAAACGATTAGGAAAAATGAAATTTAAGGTAAATAAAAAACTAGAAGCAGGTGAACCTTCATTAGTCCAACTCTTAATCAGCCATCCTAATATTACGGGGATGCAGATGGATCAAGTGACTCGCTTTATTAAAAAGTCCCATTTTATGGATAAATTAAAAATCACCTTTAATGGTAAACCTGTGTTGACGGCAACAACGGATATTGCAATCAGTGCCGACCCTAATTTTCGATTTTATTTTATCCCTGAAAAATCAGGGGTATTAAAAGCTGAATTTAGTGATACTTCTTGTGAAAGCCCTACAAGTCGTCGTGTTTGCACCAAAGGAAAAAGCTATACTCAAACTTATACGGTCGAACCTTAAGTTCAAACAAGGGGAGTGTATTTAATAACACTCCCTAACATAGAAGCAATAATTCCTATAATTTTTTCAGGGGTTTCAATGGAATATTCATCCAAATCAATAGTCACTTGATTATCTTTGAGTGTTAAAAATTTCCAAGCCGTTCCCGTCGTCACAACACCATATAAGGTTAAAATTTCATCATTATGCTCATTTTTGTTGAAAATAGTTGCCGCGACCATTTCGGCAATACATTGTCCTAAGCCACTAATAATATTTTCATTTTTTGCTTCAACAAGCGTAATAATAGGCGAATTTAACATGAGTTGTTCAGGTGATGCACTCAAAATAAAATCACAAAAACCATTTAAACCTTTACTTTTGTCTACATTAAATTCAACGCCTGAAAATAAACTAATTTGATGGTTAAAGTTTTTTCGTACTTCAACTAAAATATTGGCAATAATGAGCTCAGAACGCGCTTTTTCAGTATTAATGGCTCTGGCTAAAGGAATATTTTCTTTTAAAATTTCTTTAAGTATTGGGCTAATCTCAATCTCATCAATCGAAAGAAATAGGGCTTCTTGTTCAATAATATTGATATTAAACTCTGTCTTTATTTTCTTTAGGGTAAAATCACTATAAGCCATATTTAATCACGCTAATCCTGATCTAATCCGATAAAATCCCACACATCTTCAATAAAGGTTTCATTGGCACTAATATCAACAGGCGCGCCATTGGGATAATTTTGCTCATAAACACGCCGAGCATCGGCTGCCAAATCATTTAAACCTAATTTAAGATAACCACGCTCCATAATTTCTAAGGCATAAGGTGTCGCAGGCGTACAAGATTTTAGATGTTTAGATTGACATTCTTCAACAATTCTTCCCGCACGATTAACAGCTGCCAGATACGCTTTACGTTTCATATAAAACTGCGCAACATGAAGTTCATGACGCGATAGATAATCCCGCAAGGCAACCATGCGTTGTTTTGCATCTGGGATATATTGACTATTTGGGAAACGCCTAAGTAATTCTTCAAAATTGGCATAGGCTTCTTTATATTTACTCGGGTCACGCTGGGTATCGTCTGTTGGAACATAGCGATATAAAAAACCTAAGTCACGATTAAAACTAATTAACCCTTTTAAATAATAAGCATAATCTGCACTTGGGTTTCTGGGGTTAATTTTAATAAATCGCTCAACAGCGGCTAATGCCGCTTCTGTATCCTCATTTTTATAATACGCAAATGCTATATCAAGTTGCGTTTGTGCGGCATATTCACCAAAAGGGTAACGGCTCTCTAAGGCCTGATAAAGCTCAATTGCTCTTGGATAATTTTCAAGCGCCATTGCCTTCTTAGCTTCTTCATAGAACCGTGTTGCACCCCAATCCACATATTCATCAGAATGGTCAGAACGATCTGATGTTAGGCTTTTAAGGGTCTCACAGCCTTGTAAACTCAGTATGAAACAACAAATAAATAAGATTTTTACGAAAATAAATCGCATATTAGTAACAACACGTTGTAAGATTAAGGGTTTTTTCGCCTATAATCTATTTAGGCAAAATTATAAGAATAGAGTACGAGTATAACTTAATTTATAGAGATAATCATGGCGATATTAGTAGCAACCATTCCTGATAAAATGGCAGGGATGCGTTTAGACCAAGTTCTTTCTTTAGTCTTTTCTGACTATTCACGGAGTAAATTACAAATATGGGTTAAGGCGGGACGTGTTAGTGTCAATGGTCAATCGCTAAAGGCACGTACAAAAGTAGAGGGGGGCGAAGAAATACGCTTAGATGCAGAACCCGAAACCGTTTTAAACTGTAAAGCTGAAAATATTCCTTTGGATATAGTTTTTGAAGATGCGTCTTTACTTATTGTTAATAAACCTGCGGGATTAGTGGTGCATCCTGGGGCTGGAAATTGGACAGGCACATTACAAAACGCGCTACTCTATCATAATGAAGCCCTTAATGTTCTGCCCAGAGCTGGCATTATTCACCGAATAGATAAAGATACCAGTGGTCTATTAATGGTGGCAAAAACTTTACAAGCGCAACACAGTCTAAGCGATCAATTACAGCTAAGAACCATTGAACGTGAATATTTAGCGATTGCCCGAGGTTGGATGACAGCAGGCGGGACAATTGATGAGCCTATCGGGCGACATCCTCATGATAGGATTCGTTATACCGTAAGAGAGGAAGGACGAGACGCGGTTACGCATTATCGTGTTGTACAACGTTTTAAACGTCATAGTTTTATTTGGGTTAAACTTGAAACAGGACGAACGCATCAAATCCGCGTTCACATGGCACATTTACACTATCCTTTAGTGGGTGATCCCTTATATGGTGGTAATTTTCAAATGCCCGCAGATTGCAGTGAACTATTAGAAAAGCAATTAAGAGCTTTTAAACGCCAAGCACTCCATGCGGCAAAATTAGGCTTGGTTCATCCTCTGACTAATGAATACATGGAATGGGAGCAAGTTTTGCCAGAAGATATGCAATTATTATTAGATGCACTGGCAGAAAATGAGCAGTGATAGTTATTTAATCCCTGATTGGGATGTACCATCGACCATTCATGCTGCAATGACCCTACGACAAGGGGGCTTTAGTTTAGGTGATTATAGTTCGCTAAATCCTGCCATTCATGTTGAAGATACGCTTGATACCGTATTGATTAATAGGCAGCGTATTAAAAAAACGCTGGCTTTACCTTCTAGCCCCATTTGGTTAAATCAAACGCATAGCACACAGGTTATTCAAGCTGATAAGGTTAATTCTTTATCCAACGCTGATGCAAGTTTTACCTCCGAAATAGGCATTGTTTGTACCGTATTAACTGCCGATTGTTTACCTTTATTATTGTGTTCGGCAGATGGCGTTTATATTGCCGCGATTCATGCAGGTTGGCGAGGTTTATTAGCAGGCATTATTAGTAACACACTGAAGGCAATGCAAACGAGGCAACTATCCGTATGGTTGGGTGCTGCTATTGGAAGTTGTTGCTTTGAAGTGGGAATGGAAGTCCGTGAATTATTTATCGCTAAACATCCTCAATTTAGTGTCGCTTTTACACAAAAATCATCCCAAAAATATTTAGCTGATATTTATCAGTTAGCACGGGTTGAGTTAAATATAAATGGGGTGAATAACATTTATGGCGGTGAATTTTGTACCGTCTGTGACCCGCAGCGTTTTTATTCTTACCGTCGAGATCAACAAACAGGACGTATGGCAACTTTAATTTGGAAGGACTAAATGACACTTTTATTACTCATTATTATTTTTACGGCGATAGGGGGGGTATTAAGTGTCATGGCAGCCGCTGTATTTTTATTACTCCCAGAAAAACATCAAGAAACCATTCTACCTCATGGGATTAGTTTTTCAATTGGAGCATTATTAGCTGTGGCTTTTTGGGGTTTAATTCCCCATGCATTTGAAAAAATTGAACCTACACAATTCCAAAATCTCTCTGGCACTATTCTAGTTGGCATTTTAAGTTTCTTTATTTTAGAAAAATTATTAATTTGGCGACATTGTCATCATGGCGGTTGTGATGCCCATAATGAAGGGCATGAAAGTCATGAATTAAAAGACCATCAAGCGGCGGGAACTTTAATTTTAGTGGGAGATGCGATTCATAATTTTGTCGATGGCATTTTAATTGCCGCAGCCTTTTTAACTAATCCGAATTTAGGTATTGTCACCAGCCTTGCGGTCGCCGCGCATGAAATTCCCCAAGAAGTGGGCGATTTTGCTATTTTATTAAAAAGTGGCTATGGTAAAAAGAAGGCAATTTTTTACAATATTTTATCAAGTTTAACCACCATTATTGGCGGTATTCTAGCCTATTTCAGTTTAGAAAATTTACATGATAAATTACCTTATTTATTAGCTTTAGCTGCTTCTAGTTTTATTTACATTGCGGTTGCTGATTTAATTCCCTCCTTACATAAAAAAACAGATATAAAAACCTCATTAGAACAAATTGCATTAATTATTATGGGCGTGGTCTTAATCGGTACGTTACATGACTTAGCTCATGCAATGGAATAAAAATTAATTGTAAGGTCTCATGTACAAAGCTTATCAACTTAGTAATATTCATTATTCTTATGGTGAAGATTTTTCTTTATTTTTACCTGAATTAACTATTCCCGCTCAAAAAATTACCGCTTTAATTGGTGCGAATGGCAGTGGTAAAAGCACATTATTATCTTTACTAGGATTATTAATGTCTCCTAAAACAGGCTCATTAATATTTTTTGGGAAAATTGTTACTTTAAAACAGCAACAGGTTTTACGAAAACAAATTGGTTTTTTAGCTCAAAAACCGTATTTATTTAGAGGATCTGTAATTGATAATTTAAATTTAGTGTTAAAAATCCATCATGTTTCTAAAAAATGGCGTGAAAAAAAAATAAATCTTATTTTAGAGCAATTAGATATTACCGCCTTATCAAAACAACAGGCAAAAACCTTATCAGGGGGAGAATTACAAAAAGTGGCGCTGGCTAGAGCTTTAATAATGCAACCTAAAATACTGTTAATGGATGAACCTTTTAGCTATCTAGATCAGCCGAGCATACAATTATTAGAGCGATTTATTTTAAATTATATAGCCCAAATGAAAACCACATTAATCTTTAGTACTCATGATCGTTTGCAAGGATTAGCGATTGCAGATGAAGTAATTTCACTGGTAAAAGGAAAACAAATAAAATCCCCTTTGGTTAATCTTTTCAAAGGATATTTTGAGGGTGAAATTTTCAAAACAGCTTATTTATCTATTTTTTCTGTTAGTCGTATTAAATCAGCGAGCCATGTTTCCATAGATCCGCGTGAAATTGTTTTATCTAGGGAGCGTTTAAATTCTAGTATGCGTAATCAATATCAGGGGCGGGTGACTGCCATTGCAGAGGAAAGTGACATTATCCGCGTGAGCATTAATGCAGGGGATATTTTTCAGGTTATGATTACTAAACAGGCTTTAAAATTATTAACATTGCGATTGGCTGATATTATCTGGTTAAGTTTTAAGGCTAATTCTGTGGTGGTATTTTAATGTGGATGTATTTTATTTACTGCGTTACATCTTATTACCGTAAAAAGCGAACCCAGCAAATAAACTTTGAATTATTTAATTTTTAGGTCGCATATGAGGAAAAAGCAAAACATCACGAATTGAAGGGACATCCGTGAATAACATCACTAAACGGTCTATGCCGATACCTTCTCCCGCAGTGGGCGGCATTCCATATTCTAAGGCGATAATATAGTCCGCATCATAGTGCATCGCTTCATCATCCCCTGCTTCCTTTTCTGCCACTTGATTACGAAAACGTGCCGCTTGATCTTCTGCATCATTTAACTCCGTAAAACCATTAGCAATTTCACGTCCTCCAACAAAGAACTCAAATCTATCGGTCACATGGGGATCATCATCATTACGACGCGCTAATGGGGAAACCTCGACAGGGTAGGCCGTAATAAAGGTTGGGTTCATCAACCGATGTTCGACGGTTTTTTCAAAAATTTCAATTTGTACTTTTCCCAAACCATAACCCTCTTTAATGGGAATCGTTAAGTTTTCAGCCACTTTGACAGCCATTTCTCGTGTAGCTAAATTATCTGCTTTGAGTTCAGGATTAAAATGCAAAATAGATTCGACCACTGTCATCCGATCAAATGATTGTCCAAAATCGTAGACTTCCCCTTGGTAGCTAATTTTGGTCGAACCACAGACATCTATCGCAATTCCGCGTAACATTTCTTCGGTTAAATCCATTAAATCCCCATATTCTGCATAAGCTTGATAGAACTCTAGCATGGTAAATTCTGGATTATGTCGTGAAGATAACCCTTCATTCCGAAAATTACGATTAACCTCAAAAACGCGTTCAAACCCACCCACAACTAAACGTTTTAAATAAAGCTCTGGCGCAATTCTCAAATATAAGCCCATATCTAAAGCATTATGATGGGTTTTAAAAGGTCTTGCTGTCGCACCGCCTGGGATGGTTTGCATCATCGGGGTTTCAACTTCCATAAATTGACGCTCAGTTAGGAACTGACGAATATAACTAATAATTTGTGAACGAATGACAAAAGTTTGACGTGATTCATCACTCATAATCAAATCCAAATAACGCTGACGATATTTAATTTCTTGGTCAGCAATACCATGAAATTTTTCAGGTAAAGGACGTAAAGCTTTAGTCAGTAAGCGTATAGCATCAATTCTGACACTTAATTCACCGACTTTGGTTTTAAACAAAATACCTTCTGCACCAATAATATCCCCAATATCCCATTTTTTAAATTGGGTATTGTAAAATCCTTCGGGCAACGTATCACGGGTAACATAAAGCTGAATCTTTCCAGACATGTCTTGGATATGAGCAAAACTTGCTTTTCCCATGATACGGCGCGTCATGAGTCGTCCTGCTAGTTTTACTCTAATCGGTTCTTGTTCTAATTCTTCCTTAGATTTATCACCATAATTAGCTAATAATTCACCCGCGATAACATCACGGCGAAAATCAGTGGGAAAGGCGATAGTTTCTTCACGTAAAGCGTTAAGTTTTTCGCGGCGTTGTTTAATTTGGACTTGTTCGTCAGGTTGATTTTCGGACATAGTTTGAAAAGTTAAGCGATGAAAATTTAAAGTTAATGCTTTTCTTCAGCATCCTTTAAGTAGGTTAAAATATCTTCTTTAGAGAATTTTTTGAAAAGATCATCAATTGAAAGTTTATCTAAAATTTTATCCGTTGGGATTTTATCTAAAATTTTATCCGTTGGGATTTTATCTAAAATTT
>CAYROI010000010.1:0-2815 GCA_964425835.1 uncultured Methylococcaceae bacterium | reverse complement strand
TTATCCGTTGGGATTTTATCTAAAATTTTATCCGTTGGGATTTTATCTAAAATTTTATCCGTTGGGATTTTATCTAAAATTTCGTCAATACTTAATAAATGTAAATATTTTTCAGCAACTTCTTTATTAAAGTCATCTATAGTATAAGACATAAGTAATTCCTTAAGTTGATAATTTTCATATAGTACATTGACAATACCACTCATTGACATTTTTGAATGGTAACGATCAATCCCAAATTTTATATTCTTAGGATTATCACTAAATAGATGCCAAATGGCATTATGCTCTACTTGTGCTATTTGCTTAAGAACAATGAGACGAATATTTTTAAGCGCATTGAATTGATAAACACCTGGTTTTAATTCCGTGACAGGAAATTCTTTAGTTAATTTTTGTGGAAATAAGGTACTAATGGCGTATAAGGAAAAGTCTGATTCCAGTAATAAAGGTTTACTAAATTGTTTTCGATAATTAACATAATGACCGATTAATTCATAAACTGCCCATCTATCAAAACTTTCTTGCATAGATTTATAACTTAGTAAATTATGTGCCGATAGATTATCTAAACCATCTGCTAAAATTCCTTGGTAATCCCCTTTGCCTTTATGCAAAATAACAACATCTAAAAATTGTTGCTTTAACGAAAGATCTTTTTCCAATTCTACAGTATAAGGGGTATCTGTAAAATAATCCGTAAGAAAAATACCAAATAAACGATGCCAATTAATCATAATAAAGTTAAATTTATCATACCATCCTTGGCTTTAAAATAAATTATTCAGCTACCGATTTTATAGTAATATCAGCATTGGCTTGCAAGCTATTGAGTACCGCATCAAATGTAGTTTCTCCAAAGGCTTTAGCGATATTAAGTTGTGCTAATTTTAATTGTTTTTTGTCACTTTTACTCATTACCCCTTCGCTTACTTTGCTGATACGAATAACGTATTGTTCTCCTGAGTCTAAGCCAACGGTTAATAGTGTTGGTTTATTATCAATAGGTTTTGCTGCCTTAAAGATAGCTTGATTAACTTGCCAAGGTAATTCTTTATTACTACGAACTAATCCTATAACAGATTTAACAGCGAGTGTTTTTTCTGCGGCAATCGTTTGGATTTCTTGACCTGTAACTAATTGTTTCTTAATTTCAGCGGCTGTATTTATAGCTTGTTGTTGTGCTTGCTGTTGCAACAAGGCATCAATGATTTGCGCTTTTACTTCTGCTAAAGGACGTATATTTTCAGCTTGATGTTGTAATACGCGTAAAACGATGACTCTATCGGATCCTAATTCAATAGACTCACTATTATTACCAGCTAAAACATCTTCTGAAAATGCGGCGGCACGAATAGCGGCTTCACTTGCAATACCCTCGCCCTTATCTCTAGAAAATAAAGCGGTCTTTTGAATATCAACCCCTAAAATATCAGCAGCACTTGTTAAGTTATCAGGGCTTTCATAACTAACTTCTGCTAATCTTTCTGCCATTTCATAAAAGCTAGTTTCAGCTTCTTTGCGTTGAAATGCCTTAGTAACCTCAGCCTTTACTTCATCAAAAGGTTTTGTTTTTGATGGGATTAATTCAGTTACTTTTAACAAATGATACCCAAAACTTGATTTAATCGGAGGACTGACTTCGCCTAATTTTAATTGACTAACCGCATCTTCCAATGATTTTTCTAAACCACCGATTTCAAATAAGCCTAAGTCACCGCCATTTTTAGCGGTTATTTTATCATCTGAAACTTCTGCAGCTAAGGCTTCAAAGGTTTTTGTTGCAAGTTGTTTTTGTGCTGCCTGTGCTTTGGCTAATACAGCTTCATCATTACCATCTTTTCCAAAAGAAAATAGAATATGACTAATTTTTCGGCGTTCTTTGGTGCTATAAATATCTTTTTGATCTTCATAAAAGTTATGTAATTGCTCATCAGTAACAGCAACTTTTTGCGCTAAATCATCTAATGATAAACTCACATATTCAATAGAAACTTGTTCTGTGGTTTTGTATAAGTCTTGATGTTGTTGGTAATAATTATTAACCGCCTCATCATTGGGTGTTTCCGTTGTCGGCGTAAGGGGGACGACTAAATAATCAATATCACGTTGCTGATTTTGAATTTTAAAGAACAGTTCAATATCTTCTTGTGTTGCAAAACTACTAGCTAAAATACTGCGCTGGTATTGCTCCATCACTTGCGCTTGTTTAATACGCTGAACAAACTGTGCCGATGAAAGTTGTTGTGCATTGAGTAGTGTTTTGTATCGACTTTTATCAAATTTTCCATCGACTTGAAAGTATTCTAGCGATTGTATAAATGCTCTTGCCTCAGCATCTGGAATAACTAAACCTTCTTCACGCACATGCTGTAATAAAACTTCATCCTTAACTAATTTTAGCATTGCTTGCTGTCTTAGTGTCGCTTCATCAACATTCATACCTGCAAAATTTTGGCTGTATTGCTGATAAGCTTTATTGACATCATTTTGGAAAAATTCTTTACCGTCAACGGTAACAATGGCATCTTCAGAAGCTCCCCCAATATAGTTTTGAATCCCCCATAACGTAAAAGGGACACAAATGACTATCAGGATGATCCATGCAAAAACGCCTTGTGATTTTTCTCTAATCTTTAATAGCATTACTTTGACCTTATTTTAATCAGGTTATAAAAATAGTTTAGTTAGCAAGCAAGTTTGAACTAATTTTAAGCAAAAAAAAACCTCGAATCAATTATGATCCGAGGTTTTTTATATTTGGCGGAGCGGACGGGACTCGAACCCGCGACCCCCGGCGTGACAGGCCGGTATT
>CAYROI010000009.1:39021-40340 GCA_964425835.1 uncultured Methylococcaceae bacterium | reverse complement strand
TCTGCTCGCTTATATAACAATAATATGGAATCATTGGTGTTACTTTCTACTACACCAAAGCTTGCAGTAACATTAATTGCTTGTTTATTAATATTTAATATATTATTTTCAATTAATGCTCGCAATCGTTCTGCAACCTCAACGCCAAGACTAATTGAGGTATTAGATAGGATAACACCAAACTCTTCGCCTCCTAAACGACCAACATTATCATGCTCTCTTAATAATTGAGTGATTATTTCCGCTGTTTGTACCAATACCTTATCACCAACATCATGCCCATACTCATCATTAATGTTTTTAAAAAAATCAATATCAAGCATAATCAACGAAAAAGACTTAGACTCTCTTTTAAACTTACTCAATTCATTACTAAGTAATTCGTTAAAATAACGTCTATTTGGTATTTGAGTAAGTTCATCTATTCTAGCTTCCTTTGCTGATATTTTGTGTAATTCTTCTATTCGAACATGGGCTTTTTTTAACTGATAATTTAATAAAATCATATAAATTGAAAAGGGAATCAGTATTCCTGCTAGAACTCCGATATAAATCAAAGTTTGCTTATCAAAATAATTTATTTTGTCTTTTAAATACCCCCATTTAAGATTCAAAGCTTTCTTTCTCTCAACAGGAATTTGCGCAAGGGTTTTATTAAGAACAGTATTTAAAATAGGTAAATCATTTCTGCTTGCAATACGTAAATTGTAGTTATAACCAATATCTCCTGCAATATACAAATTTTTAAGATTATATTTTTTTATATAATACCCTGCTCTAACTGTTTCAGATATTGCCGCCCCAGCCTTTTTAGAAGTGACCATTTTAAGTGCGCCTAATTCTGTTTCTGTGGGTATAAGTATTATATCTGGATAATTTAATTCCAGATACTCAAAAATAGCACTTCCTGTAGCAAGGGCTGTTTTAATATTAGAAAGTTGTTGAATAGTTATTCGTTCTACTGTATCACTAGCGATAATAATTTTATTTTGTTGAATAAGAAAGGTATCTGTAAAATAAAAATAGGATAATCGTGACGGCGTTTTCTGTGCAGCAAAAACAATATCAATATCTTTATTCTTTCCAGCCTCAATAAGTTCATTCCAGGTTTCAAAATAAACCCACTTAAACTTAATATTGAGTAGCAATTCTATGTCATGAAACAGATCAATAGAAAACCCAGTATAAACACCTTTTCCCTGATACAAAACTTGATTGGGCATATGCGTAATTCCAATCTTTAAGGGTTCTGATAAATTACTCACCCATTGCAACTCTTCATGAGATAAAAAGCTACGTGATAAATTTGCAGCTAAAGA
>CAYROI010000009.1:0-38921 GCA_964425835.1 uncultured Methylococcaceae bacterium | reverse complement strand
CCTGCAAATTAATAAACTGCTCAATCTCCATAGATAATCTTGATAATTTATTTCTCCTTTCCTCTGAATTATCTACCTCTAACGTATTTTCTAAATCTTGTGCAATCTTTGCCAGTCGGTTAAAACCACAAAAACTTAACGATCCTTGCAGCTGATGCAGTATCTTTTGAGCTAAATCAATTTGTTCTTGTACTATTGCTTGTTCTATTGATAATACCTGCTGTGGAAGCTCTAAAGATAACTTCTCAAATAAGGTAATAGCTAACGCTTTATTGCCCATTGTTCGTGCTAACATCGCTTTAACATAAACTAATTCGTCACACATAAAATTTGAAATGATTTTTTATAATAACTCTGCTATTATGAAAGGTTAAATTAATTCTATCCTTACTAACAAATTTTGGTAAATAAACATGACCTATGTCGTCACAGAAAACTGTATTAAATGTAAATATACCGATTGTGTAGAAGTTTGCCCAGTCGATTGTTTCCACGAAGGACCTAACTTTTTAGTCATTGACCCCGAAGAATGCATTGATTGCTCTTTATGCGAACCAGAATGTCCTGCCGATGCGATTCGAGCTGAAGATGATTTACCCGAAGATCAAGAGCATTTTATTGAATTAAATGCTGAATTATCTCAAGCTTGGTCTGTGATTACCGAACAACAAGACCCCCTACCTGATGCCAAAGAATGGGATGGTAAGCCTAATAAAATTGAATTACTTGAAAAACCTTGATTGTAAGTTCTTAAGGACATAAAAAAAGCCAGTTATAAACTGGCTTTTTTCTAAATTAGAAATTTCTTCTAATCTTCTATTTCTTCAAGTTCAGGTCTACCTACCAGCTCAACATAAGCCATGGGTGCATCATCACCTGTCCTAAAGCCACATTTCATGACTCTTAAATAACCACCAGGCCTTCCTTGATAACGAGGACCTAGTTGATTAAATAATTTTGCAACCGCTTCTTTATCACGCAATCTTGCAAAGGCCAAGCGTCTATTCGCAACAGAATCCTTTTTTGCTAACGTAATTAAAGGTTCTGCAAAACCTCGTAATTCTTTCGCTTTAGGCAATGTTGTTTTTATCAACTCATGTTTAATAATAGAGCTAACCATATTGCTAAACATAGCTTTACGATGACTACTATTTCTATTTAATTGTCTTCCAGATTTGCGATGTCTCATTTTGAGATAACCTTCAGTTTGTTAAATTCCAGCCTGGCTTTGATCAGCCAGATTTTCAGGCGGCCAGTTTTCAAGACGCATGCCTAAAGATAATCCTTTCATTGCAAGAATATCTTTAATTTCAGTCAATGATTTTTTGCCTAAATTCGGGGTTTTTAAGAGTTCGACTTCAGTCCGTTGAATTAAGTCACCTATATAAAAGATATTTTCAGCTTTTAAGCAATTTGCTGAACGTACTGTTAATTCTAAATCATCAACAGGTCTTAATAATACGGGGTCAAAAGTCTCTTCCTCAACAACCGTTTCTTCTGTAGCCTGCTCATGTACTTTTTCAAAATCAACAAATACTGACAATTGATCGTGTAAAATAGTTGCTGCAAGCTTAATAGTTTCTTCGGGGTCTACCGTACCATTAGTCTCTAATTCAATAATTAATTTATCTAAATTAGTACGCTGTTCAACACGCGTGCTTTCTACATGATACGCTACTTTGATCACTGGACTAAAAAGCGCGTCAACCATCAATGCACCTACAGAAGATGAGCCATCTAGTTGTTCTTTCCTAACATTAGCAGGTATATAACCTCGACCACGCTCAACTTTAAGTCGAATAATTAACTCACCCGCTTGCGTTAAATGCGCAATAACTTGGTCAGGATTAATAATGTCAACATCATGAGGTAGATCTATATCTGCTGCTGTTACTACACCTGCACCACTTTTAGTTAAAGACAAAGTCACTTCATCTTTTGAATGCAAAACAATAGCAAGTTGTTTCAAGTTCAATAAAATATCAATAACATCTTCTTGAACCCCATCAATCGTTGAGTATTCATGTAATACGCCTTCTATTTCGACTTCGGTAACCGCACAGCCTGAAATAGACGATAACATGACTCTTCTAAGTGCATTACCAAGCGAATGACCAAAACCTCTTTCTAGTGGTTCAATAACAATTCTTGAATGGTTTGCCGAATGACTGACTACGTCGACCAAATTTGGTTTTAGTAAGCCAGCAATAGATTTTTGCATAAGTTATATCTCAGACCTAATTATTTAGAATAAAGCTCTACAACCAGTTGTTCATTCATATCACTACCCAAATCAGCGCGTTCGGGAAGCGATTTAAATGTTCCTGTCATTTCTTTAGTATTAATATCTACCCAGACAGGAAAACCATATTGCTCTGCAACTGTTAAAGCATCAACTATTCGCTGCTGTTTTTTAGCTTTTTCTCTAATCTTAATTTCATCACCCGCTTTTACTTGGTAAGAAGCGATATTCGTCAATTGTCCATTAACAACAATAGATTTATGAGAAACTAATTGACGCGCTTCTGCACGAGTGCCAGCAAAGCCCATTCGATAAACAACATTATCCAAACGAGACTCTAACAGGTTTAATAAATTTTCACCTGTCGCACCCTTTTGCAATGCAGCGGCTTTATAGTAATTTCTAAACTGCTTTTCTAATACACCATAAATTCGACGAATTCTCTGTTTTGCTCTTAATTGTAATGCGTAATCAGAACTTCTTACTCGTGCTGTACCATGTTGTCCAGGGCGTTGCTCTAATTTACATTTACCTTCTAAAGACTTGCCTCTGCTTTTTAAAAACAGATCCGTGCCTTCTCTACGACTTAACTTACAAGTAGGTCCTAGATACCTTGCCATAATAACTACTCCGAAATCTTAAACGCGACGTTTTTTGGGGGGACGACAACCATTATGTGGAATGGGAGTCACATCAACGATGTTAGTAATCTTAAAACCTAGGTTATTAAGTGATCTTACCGCAGATTCCCGCCCAGGACCTGGCCCTTTAATCATCACATCAAGGTTTTTCATTCCATATTCTAATGCAATATTACCCGCTTTCTCTGCGGCAACCTGTGCTGCAAAGGGCGTGCTTTTACGTGAACCTCTAAATCCTGAGCCACCTGAAGTCGCCCAAGATAGCGCATTACCTTTTCTATCAGTAATGGTTACAATTGTGTTATTAAATGATGCATGAACATGGGCTATGCCATCCGCCACTTCTTTTTTAATGCGTTTTTTAGAACGATTTTGAGTTGCCATTATTTTTAAAGCCTTTTACAAAAATATCTTATTTTCTAATTGGTTTACGAGGACCTTTACGAGTACGCGCATTGGTTCGTGTTCTCTGCCCTCTTAATGGCAAGCCTCTACGATGTCTAATTCCACGATAACAGCCTAAGTCCATTAGGCGTTTAATATTCATCGACACTTCACGACGAAGATCGCCTTCAACCGTCATTTTTGAAATAATATTACGAATGACCTCCAACTGCTCTTCTGTTAGCTCTTTTATTTTTATTGAAGACTCAACACCGACTTCTTTACAAATGCTTTTAGCAGTTTGGCGACCAATTCCATAGACAGAGGTCAACGCAATCTCTGCGTGTTTATGCTCTGCTACATTTATTCCAGCAATACGTGCCATCTAGTACTCCCATGATGGTATTTTAAAGTTAAGCGCGAAATTATAACACTCTACAAAATCTAGCGCAATAAATATTAACCTTGACGTTGTTTATGACGACCATCTTTACAGATAACCCTAACAACACCATTTCTTTTTATAACTTTACAGCTACGACAAATTTTTTTTACCGATGCACGAACTTTCACAACTCAACTCCTACGAGAATTATTTTTTAAGATTGGCTTTTTTCATCAGCCCTTCATATTGTTGTGACATCAAATGCGTCTGCAACTGTGAAATAAAATCCATTACCACAACAACAATAATTAATAACGAGGTCCCACCAAAATAAAAGGGGACGTTCCAATAAACAATCAAAAACTCAGGTAATAAACATACCAAGGTAATATAAAATGCACCCACTAACGTTAAGCGAGTCATTACTTTATCTATATACGCTGTTGTTTGCACCCCAGGTCTAACACCTGGCAAAAATGCCCCTGATTTTTTTAAATTATCTGCGGTTTCCTTTGAATTAAAAACTAATGCTGTATAAAAAAAACAAAAGAAAATAATTGCAGCCGCATAAAACATTACATAGATAGGCTGCCCTGGTGACAACACGGTTGATACATCCTGTAACCAAGAAAATCCCTCAGCATTACCAAACCACCCCGCTATAGTTGCTGGAAAAAGAATAATACTTGAGGCGAAAATAGGGGGAATAACACCTGCCATATTTAACTTCAAAGGTAAAAAACTACTCTGTCCCGCATACATTTTTCGTCCTTGCTGCCGCTTAGGATAATTAATGATAATACGACGCTGACCTCTCTCAACAAAAACCACCAACCCAGTAACAGCAATTGCAACCAAGAATAACAGTACAATAAATGCACCATTCATTTCACCTGTTCTTGCAAGCTCCAAAGTCCCACCAATAGCAGATGGCAGACCTGAAACAATACCTGCAAAAATAATTAGTGAAATACCATTACCAATCCCTCTTTCAGTCACTTGTTCTCCAAGCCACATTAAGAATATAGTCCCTGTTACCAAGGTGATTGCAGTAATTACAATAAAACTCATACCTGGATTAATAACAACAGATAAACCACCTGCGGTTTGATTCTGTAGTGCAATTGAAATACCGATCGCCTGAAAAGTTGCCAAGACAACCGTTCCATAACGGGTATACTGGGAAATCTTACGCCTTCCTGACTCCCCTTCTTTTTTAACTTGCTCTAGCGTTGGAATAATAACTGTCATCAACTGCATAATAATAGAGGCAGAAATATAAGGCATAATCCCTAACGCAAATAAGCTTAAACGCATCAAAGCACCCCCTGAGAACATGTTAAACATATCCAAAATAGAGCCACTTTGCTGTTCAAACATTAAATGTAAAGCTTTTGGGTCAATCCCAGGTACAGGTATATGCGCGCCAACCCGATAAACAAATAACGCCCCAAGAACAAAAAGTAACCTTGACTTTAGCTCTGATAAACCACCACCTGATTTTTTTGCCATTTTCGTTCTTGATGTACTCACTGTAATTAGGCCTCTATTTTACCGCCAGCCGCTTCGATTGCAGCTTTAGCGCCAGTCGTTGCTTTAAGCCCTTTGATGGTAACCGCTTTATTCACTTCACCTGAAAGGATAATCTTAGCAGTTTTAGAAATTGCCGGGATCAAATTCGCATCAATTAAAGCCTTTAAATCAATAACTTCAGCATTAACTAAATTTAATTCATTCAATCTAACTTGGGCTGAATATTTTTTACTACGAGAGCTAAAGCCTACTTTAGGCAATCTACGTTGTAAAGGCATCTGCCCACCTTCAAAACCGACTTTATGAAAACCACCACTACGTGATTTTTGTCCTTTATGACCTCGACCACAAGTTTTACCTAATGTAGAACCGATACCACGCCCTACCCTTTTAGATTTCTTTCGTGAGCCTGCTGCTGGCTGAATACTGTTTAAAAACATTAAATTTCCTCAACTTTAAGCATATAGGCTATTTTATTAATCATCCCTCTATTTTCAGGCGTATCAATAACCTCAACTGTGTGATTAATTTTTCGCAAACCTAGTCCTATTAAACAACCTTTGTGGCTTGCTAAACGACCAATTTTACTTTTTGTCATGGTCACACTTATCTTTTTATCTGCCATGCGCTTATCCTATGACTTGCTCAATGGTTAAACCACGTTTTGCGGCAATTTTTTTAGCATCACGCATATTAGTTAAACCATTAATGGTTGCTCTTACAACATTAATTGGGTTATTCGTACCAATACACTTTGCTAAAACATTATGCACGCCAACAACTTCAAACACCGCACGCATCGCACCACCCGCAATAATGCCAGTACCTTCTGATGCAGGCTGCATATAAACTTTAGCAGCCCCTGTATTTGCCATAATTGGATATTGTAAGGTATCACCTTTTAAATGTACTTTACGCATATTTTTACGTGCTTGCTCTAAAGATTTTTGAATTGCAATAGGAACTTCACGTGCTTTACTTACACCATAGCCTATACGCCCTTCACCATCACCAACTACCGTCAATGCTGTAAAACCAAAAACTCTACCACCCTTTACTACCTTTGCAACACGGCGTACAGAAACTAATTTTTCCTGTAAACCATCAGAGCTGCCTTGAGATGCTGCTGTCGCCATTATATTCTTCCTTCTAGAATTTCAATCCAGCTTCGCGTGCAGCATCTGCTAATGCTTTCACACGCCCATGATATTTAAAACCTGAACGATCAAACGCAACCTCAGTAACGCCTGCAGCAACGGCTTTTTGTGCAATGCGCTTTCCAACTTCGATTGCAGCCTCTGCATTCCCCGTATTTTTAACTACTGCTTTAATATCTGCTTGCGTAGTAGAAGCACTAACAAGTGTGGTTATACCATCTTTAGTTAAAACTTGCGCATAGATGTGCTGAGAAGTTCTATGAATAGTTAACCTGTTTACATCTAATTTTTTAATTTTAGAGCGCAGTCTTAAAGCCCGCTTTAATCGAGATGCCTTTTTATCCATTACCTTACCTACTTCTTCTTAGCTGCTTTTCTAGCAACATATTCATCCGTATAACGAACACCTTTACCTTTATACGGCTCTGGGGGACGGTACGCTCTAATTTCTGCTGCTACTTGACCAACTTTTTGTTTATCCATTCCTTTCACAACAATTTCTGTCTGCGAAGGCGTTTCAATAGAAATACCCTCTGGAATCGCATAAGCGACTGGATGTGAAAAACCTAAAGAAAGATTAAGAGACTTACCACTTATTTGTGTTCTATAACCAACACCCACTAAAGTCAATTTTTTCTCAAAACCTTTAGTAACACCTTCAATCATATTGCTTAGCCTAGCTCTAACTGTTCCAGCTTGAGCATTTGCCTTTTTAACCGCTTTATCCCATGAGATATTAATTTTGCTATCGTTAATTTCAACGCTAACACAATCCTGAATACTTAAAGACATTTGACCATTACTTCCCTTAATAGTCATCTTACCAGTATCTAACTTAACATCAACGTTGCTAGGAATGATAATGGGCGTATTTGCAATTCTTGACATAATATCTCCCTTAACAAACGGTACAAAGAACTTCACCACCGTGACCGATAGCACGTGCTGCTCTATCTGTCATGACACCACTTGAAGTCGAAACGATCGCAATCCCCAAACCACCTAATACTTTAGGCAATTCATCTTTAGATTTATAGATACGTAAACCAGGTTTACTAATTCTTTTTACTTTTTCAATTACGGGTACACCATTAAAATATTTTAAGTCAATAGTCATTTCAGTATGACTACCCTTAATTTTAGTGGTACACCCAAGAATATACCCTTCTTCTTTTAATACATTTGCAATTGCAATTTTTAACTTAGAAGAAGGCATAGACACGCTTTTTTTACCCGCAAACTGCCCGTTTCTAACACGGGTCAACATATCTGCTATAGGGTCTGTCATACTCATTTTATATTGTCTCCAAAAACCTAAAGCAAGACTACCAGCTTGCTTTACTTAACCCAGGAACATCACCGCGCATAGTCGCTTCTCTTAATTTATTACGACTAAGACCAAACTTACGATAATACCCATGAGGACGACCTGTTAGATTACAGCGATTACGCAATCTTGCGGCACTTGAATCTCTAGGAAGCTTTTGAAGCTTAAAGTGAGCGGCTTCTTTATCTTCAAAAGAAGTATTCGGATCTCTAATAACTTCTTTCAAAGCCGCACGTTTCTGTGCATATTTCTGCACAAGCTTATTGCGCTTATTTTCACGCGCAATCATTGATTTTTTTGCCATTTTTCGCCCTTTAGTTCTTAAATGGAAAATTAAAAAGCTTAAGCAGTGCCAAGCCTTCTTTATTCGTTTTAGCTGTTGTTGTGATGGTAATATCCAAACCACGTAAAGTATCGATTTTATCATAATCAATTTCAGGAAAAATGATTTGTTCTTTGACACCCATTGAATAATTACCACGCCCATCAAAGCTTTTAGGGCTCATACCGCGAAAATCGCGGATTCGAGGAATAGAAACACTAATTAAGCGATCTAAAAATTCGTACATCCTATCACTACGTAAAGTAACCTTACAACCAATAGGCATATCATCACGAATTTTAAAGCCCGCAATCGACTTTCTAGCTTTTGTTACAACTACTTTTTGACCTGCAATTTTTTCCATATCTGAAATTGCTGCCTGTAACACTTTTTTATCTGCAACCGCTTCACCAACGCCCATATTTAGGGTGATTTTAGTCAATTTCGGTGCTTCCATTACAGATTTATATCCAAACTGCTTAACTAAAGCAGGTAAGATTCTTTGTTTATATTCAGTTCTTAGTCTAGCCATTATCATTCTCCCTACGCATCAACAGTTTCATTAGTTGATTTAAAATACCTGACTTTTTTTCCATCATCTAAAAACTTAATACCTACTCTATCAGCTTTTTGAGTTTCAGGATTATATAATCCAATATTTGAAATCGCAATAGGCATATCTTTATCAATGATACCCCCTTGAACTCCTGTGTTAGGGTTGCCTTTTTGATGTTTTTTCACACGGTTAATACCATCTACTAAAATCCGACCATTGTTAAGAATTTTGGCAACCTTACCACGCTTACCTTTATCCTTACCTGTGCGAACAATAACTTCATCACCTTTTTTAATTTTTTGCATCTTTGTGTGCCTCTTATAAAACTTCTGGAGCCAGAGAAATGATTTTCATAAATTTTTCCCCTCTTAACTCACGAGTAACAGGCCCAAAGATACGCGTTCCTAATGGCTGTAGTTGAGCATTCAAAATAACCGCCGCATTATTATCAAAACGGATCACAGACCCATCAGGTCTGCGAACCCCTTTACGGGTTCTTACCACTAAAGCATTATAAACCTCACCCTTTTTCACACGCCCCCTAGGAATCGCATCTTTAACACTTACTTTGATGATGTCGCCAATACCTGCATAACGTCGGTGTGAACCGCCTAATACTTTGATACACATGACCCTTTTTGCACCACTGTTATCAGCAACGTCAAGGTTAGTTTGCATCTGAATCATTATAAAATCCCAACTATCTCAATTAATTGTTTTGTAAAAACGCTTATTTCGCGCTTTCGAGAACGTCAACCAGTCTAAAAGTTTTTCTTTTTGATATAGGACGACAAGAAGTAATTGTCACCGTATCGCCTTCTTGACACAAGTTCTTCTCATCATGAGCCAATAACTTGGTTGAACGTTTAATATATTTACCGTAAACAGGATGTTTAATCATACGCTCGACTAAAACGGAAATTGTTTTATCCATTTTATTACTAACTACACGACCTGTCATCGTGCGCAATTTTTCTGTATTTTCACTCATGCTGATACACTCGCCATTTCATTTAATATGGTATGAACACGCGCTATATCACGTCTTACCTTTTTAACCTGATCAGACTTTGTTAGCTGACCTGATCCTTTCTGCATTCTTAAATTAAATTGCTCACGCGATAATTCAAGCAACAGCGTATTTAATTCTTCTTTCGTCTTTTGACGTAACTCACTAGCAATCATTACATTATCGTCCGCGCAGTAAAAGTAGTTTTGATCGGCAATTTAGCAGCTGCAAGCGCAAATGCCTCACGTGCTAATTCCTCAGAAACACCCTGAATTTCATAAAGCATTGTTCCAGGTTTTATCTGAGCAACCCAGTATTCAACACTGCCTTTACCTTTCCCCATCCGAACTTCTAAAGGTTTCTTGGTAATAGGCTTATCAGGAAAAACTCTTATCCATAACTTACCTCCCCGTTTAACGTGACGGGTAATCGTTCTTCTAGCCGCTTCAATTTGACGGGCAGTCATTCTACCACGAGAAGTCGCTTTTAAGCCAAACTCACCAAAACTAACCGAAGACCCTCGTTGAGCCATGCCGTTATTCCGACCTTTGTGTTGCTTACGAAATTTTGTTCTTTTAGGCTGAAGCATGATTATTTCCTTTCAACAGTTTTTTTAGAGCTTCCGCTATCCGCTGCTAAATGTGCATCAGTATCAAAAACTTCACCTTTAAAAATCCATACTTTAATCCCTATAATCCCATAGGTTGTATTGGCTTCTGCTGTTCCATAATCAATATCTGCACGCAGTGTATGCAAAGGGACTCGACCTTCTCTATACCACTCGCCACGGGCAATTTCCGCACCATTCAAACGACCACCGACATTGATTTTAATCCCTTCAGCACCTAAACGCATGGTATTAGTCACCGCACGTTTCATCGCACGACGATACATAATTCTTTTTTCAAGTTGCTGTGCAATACTTTCAGCAACTAATTTAGCATCTAATTCTGGTTTTCTGATTTCTTCAACATTTAACTGTACAGAAACCCCCATAATTTTAGACACCTCGCGCCTTAATTTATCAATGTCTTCACCTTTCTTACCAATCACAATCCCAGGACGTGCCGTATGTATGGTTACATGTGCGTTACTTGCTGGGCGATTGATTTGAATGCGGCTAACTGACGCATGTGCTAACTTAGATTTTATATAATCTCGAACCTTTAAATCCTGTAACAAAAATACGGGATAATTCTGGCTATTTGCGTACCATCTTGATGTCCAATCCTTAACAATTCCAAGACGTATACCCGTTGGATGTACCTTTTGACCCATTTTTTATAGTCCTCTACTCGTATTCTGCTACTTTGACAGTGATATGACAGCTTCTTTTTAGGATATGATTCGCACGTCCCTTCGCTCTTGCTCGAACACGCTTCAATGTTCGACCTTCATTAACAAATACTGTAGAGACGACTAACTCATCAATATCAGCACTTTCATTGTGTTCTGCATTTGCAATGGCTGATTCCAAAACTTTTTTTATGATACCCGCAGCTTTTTTAGAACTGAATTTTAAAATATTCAATGCTGTTTCTACAGGTAAACCACGTATTTGGTCACCGACTAACCGCGCTTTTTGCGCCGATAATGGCGCATTAGATAACTTTGCTGAAATTTCCATAACCCTTACCTAGACTTTTTATCGGCCAAATGACCTCTATAGGTACGCGTTGGTGCAAACTCACCTAACTTATGCCCTACCATATTTTCAGAAATAAGCACAGGAATATGTTGACGACCATTATGTACAGCAATAGTTAACCCTAACATATCAGGACTCACCATAGATCTTCTTGACCAAGTCTTAATTGGTTTCCTATTATTACTACTGACAGCATTCTCTACCTTTTTCTGCAGATGATGGTCAATAAATGGACCTTTTTTAATTGAACGTGGCACACTTTACCCCTTATTTTTGCTTACGTCGTCTGATAATCATCTTATCAGTCCGCTTATTTTTACGTGTTTTATACCCTTTAGTAGGTACACCCCAAGGTGAAACTGGATGCCTACCGCCTGATGTTCGACCTTCACCTCCCCCATGCGGATGATCAACAGGATTCATTGCGACACCTCGAACCGTTGGACGAACGCCACGACGGCGCGTTGCACCAGCTTTACCTAGAGAAATCAAGTTATGCTCAGAATTTGAAACCTCACCGATAACCGCTTTACAGTCAGCCATAACCTTACGCATTTCACCTGAACGTAAACGCAAAGTAACGTGAACCCCTTCCTTGGCAACCAACTGCGCTGATGTCCCAGCACTTCTCGCCATCTGCGCGCCCTTTCCAGGCTTCAATTCAACACAGTGAACCGTCACCCCTAAAGGCATATTCCGTAGTGGCATACAATTTCCAGTTTTCACCACTGTCACTTCAGAAGAAACCACTTCTTGACCAACTTGTAATCCTTTAGGTGCAATAATATATTTACGCTCGCCATCTTTAAATAATAACAAGGCAATATTTGCGGTTCTATTAGGGTCATACTCTAAGTGTTCTACGACAGCAGGAATATCTATTTTATTTCTTTTGAAATCAATAATACGATAGTGTTGCTTATGCCCACCACCTACATGACGCGTTGTAATACGCCCTTGATTATTCCTACCGCCGTTTCTACTTTGTTTCTCTAATAGCGGTGCAAATGGTTTACCTTTATGCAACTCATCATTTTTTACACGTACTACAAACCGCATCCCTGGAGATGTTGGTTTTGATTTTAGAATAGCCATGCTATCTACCGTTCCTATTGATTTTATACTTTTTAATTATCAAGCAGTTACAAAGTCTATATCGTAACCTGGCTTAAGCTTTACATAAGCCTTTTTCCAGTCAGACCGTTTACCTAATGCACGTCCGATACGTTTAACTTTTCCTTTTACAGTTAGCACTTGAACCGAGTCAACTTTAACATCAAACATTAATTCAACCGACTTTTTAATCTGATTTTTAGTTGCCGTTCTCTGAACTTTGAAAACAATACGAGATTGAATTTCAGCGGCAACTGAACTTTTCTCAGAAATAACGGGGCCCAACAATACACTTGCTAGCTTGCTTTCTGCAATACTCATGCTAAACGCTCCTCAACTTTCTTCAATGCTACCGTCGTTGCAATGACTTTATCCGCCGCCACTAAAGCCACAGGATTTATACTCTCTGCTGTAGCAATTTCAACATAAGGGATATTTCTTGAGGCCAACACTAAATTCTCATTTAAAACATCAGCAATAATCAAAATACGTTTAACACCTACTTCTTTCAATTTTTTTGCTAATTCTTTAGTTTTAACGCTCACAGGTAAAATATCATTACTTACAACTAAACGTTCTTGTCTTAACAATTCAGAAAAAATAGAGCGAATCCCCACCTTATACATTTTCTTATTAATTTTTTGATCAAAAGAACGCGGTTGCGCTGCAAAAGTAACGCCACCTGATCGCCAAATTGGACTAGACATTGTACCAGCTCGCGCTCGTCCTGTCCCCTTTTGTCGCCAAGGTTTCGCTCCACCACCACTTACTGAGGCTCTATTTTTTTGTGCTTTCGTTCCCGCACGCCCCACGGCCTGATATTTTGTAACTAACTGATGAACAAGTGTTTCATTAAAATTTTGTCCGAATACACTCTCAGCAACTTCAACCACACCTGCCGAATCCTGATTATTTAACGCGGGTATTTGTAATGTCATAATCAACCCCTATTTCCCTTTTTTACTGCGGCTGTAATGACGACATCCCCCCCTTTAGAACCAGGAACAGAGCCTTTTACTAAAATTAGGTTTTTTGCCTCATCAACAGAATGAATTGTCAAATTTTGAACGGTTGTTTTAACTGCCCCTAAATGACCAGCCATCTTTTTACCTTTAAAAACACGCCCAGGTGTTTGACATTGCCCAATAGAACCTGGAGCCCTATGAGAAATAGAGTTACCATGCGTTGCATCCTGCATTTGAAAGTTATGACGTTTTACACCACCAGCATAACCTTTACCAATACTCGTACCACGAACATCAACAAACTGACCGCTAGTAAACATCGTTAAAACAAGCTCAGAACCTGCTGATAAATCACTACCTTCACCATCCTCCAATCTAAACTCGACTAAAGACTGACCTGCAGTCACATTTGCAGCAGCATAATGTCCTGCCATTGCTTTATTAACTTTTGAAGATTTTTTATCACCAACGGCAACTTGAATCGCACGGTAACCATCACTATCGACACTCTTTACTTGAGTTACTCTATTAGAGTTTATTTCAAGAACAGTGACAGGCGTAGATGAACCATCTTCATTAAAAACTCGGGTCATACCACACTTACGACCAATAAGACCTATTGACATCTGCCAATTCCTCTATTTAACATTAAACGCTCAATTAATTGAGCTTAATTTGAACATCAACCCCTGCTGCAAGATCCAACTTCATCAAGGCATCAACAGTTTTTTCACTTGGATCAACAATATCAAGTAACCTTTTATAGGTTCTCAATTCATATTGATCACGCGCATCTTTATTCACATGAGGTGAAATCAAGATAGTAAAACGTTCTTTCTTGGTAGGCAATGGAATGGGACCTTTTACTTGAACCCCTGTTCTTTTTGCCGTTTCTACTATTTCACTTGCTGATTGATCGATTAACTTATGATCAAATGCTTTTAAACGAATCCGAAGAGTTTGATTAGACATTATGATTACTCAATAATTTTAGCAACAACACCAGCACCCACCGTACGACCACCTTCTCGTACAGCGAATCGCAAACCGTCTTCCATTGCAATAGGTGCAATCAAAGTAACTTCAACGGTGACGTTATCACCAGGCATTACCATTTCAATACCTTCACCTAATTCAACAGCACCCGTCACATCAGTTGTTCTAAAATAAAACTGTGGACGATAACCATTAAAGAATGGTGTATGACGACCACCTTCCTCTTTCGATAACACATAAATTTCAGCTTTAAAACGTGTATGAGGATTAATTGAACCCACATGAGCTAATACTTGACCACGCTCAACTTCTTCGCGCTTAGTTCCACGCAATAAAACACCAACGTTATCACCAGCTTCTCCCTGATCTAACAACTTACGGAACATTTCTACACCCGTACAAATTGTTTTAGTTGTTTCTTTTATTCCTACAATTTCAATTTCTTCGCCAACCTTAATAACACCACGTTCAATACGCCCTGTTACTACTGTACCACGACCAGAAATAGAAAACACATCTTCAATAGGTAGTAAAAAAGCACCTTCAGTAGCACGCTCAGGCTCTGGAATGTAAGTATCTAACGCCTCTACTAGCTCAACGATTTTAGCTTCCCATTCTTTATCACCTTCCAAAGCTTTTAATGCTGACCCTACAATAAGAGGGGTATCATCACCAGGAAAATCATATTGATCTAATAGCTCTCTAACTTCCATTTCCACCAATTCAATTAACTCATCATCGTCAACCATGTCAGCTTTATTTAAAAAGACAACAATGTATGGAACACCTACCTGACGTGACAATAAAATATGTTCACGAGTTTGAGGCATTGGACCGTCAGCTGCTGAACAAACCAAAATTGCCCCATCCATCTGAGCTGCACCCGTAATCATATTCTTAACATAATCCGCGTGACCTGGGCAATCTACATGTGCATAGTGACGTTTTTCTGATTCATACTCCACATGCGATGTTGCAATAGTAATACCACGCTCGCGTTCTTCGGGTGCATTATCAATTTGGTCGAAAGCTCTTACCTCACCACCACGTGCCTCAGCCATTACTTTTGTTAAAGCAGCGGTTAAAGTTGTTTTACCATGGTCAACATGACCAATTGTGCCTACATTCACATGTGGCTTATTACGTTCAAATTTTTCTTTAGCCATGATCCAATACCTTTAAACTTAAATCTATTTTATGAAACTCTTTTGATAATTGCTTCTGCAATATTTGCAGAAGCTTCATTGTATTTTTCGAACTGCATACTATAGGTAGCACGACCCTGCGTCGCAGAACGCAAATCAGTCGCATAACCAAACATTTCCGCCAACGGCACTTCGCAGTTTATTGTTTTCCCCGCTGGCGAGTCATCCATTCCATGAATTATGCCACGACGCCTATTAATATCGCCAACAACATCCCCCATATGTTCTTCTGGGGTAACGACTTCCACCTTCATAATAGGTTCTAATAAAACAGGTTCTGCGGCCTTAGCCCCTTCTTTAAAAGCCATCGCGCCTGCAATCTTAAAAGCCATTTCATTTGAATCGACATCATGATAAGAACCATCGAACAAACTGACTTTAACATCAACAACAGGAAAACCAGCAATCACACCATTTTCCATCTGCTCTTGAACACCCTTATCAATTGAGGAAATATATTCTTTGGGAACCGCCCCCCCTACAATCTCATTTTCAAACTGGTAACCGCAACCCACTTCCTGAGGTTCTATACGCAACCAAACATGCCCATATTGCCCACGCCCACCTGATTGCCTTATAAATTTACCTTCATACTCAATACTTTGGCGAATTGTTTCTCGATAAGCAACTTGGGGAGCCCCAACATTTGCTTCAACGTTAAATTCTCGCTGCATCCTATCAACAATAATATCCAGATGCAACTCCCCCATCCCAGAAATAATTGTTTGCCCAGACTCTCCATCCGTATGAACACGAAAAGAAGGATCTTCTTGCGCCAACTTCCCTAATGCAATCCCCATTTTATCTTGATCCCCTTGAGTTCTCGGCTCAACAGCAATCGAAATCACGGGATCGGGAAAATCCATCCGCTCCAAAACAATAACATCATTCAAAGCACACAAGGTATCCCCTGTGGTAACACTTTTAAGCCCAATTGCAGCGGCAATATCCCCTGCACGAACCTCTTTTATTTCTTCTCGGCTATTAGCATGCATCTGTACAATACGCCCAACACGCTCTTTTTTCCCTTTTACTGCATTATAAACAGCATCACCAGAACGCATTACCCCAGAATACACACGAAAAAAAGTCAACACACCTACAAATGAATCTGTCGCAATTTTAAATGCTAATGCAGAAAAAGGCGCGTCATCATCAGCAATACGAGAGTCCTCAGAAACACCATCTTCCAAAACCCCTTTAATTGCTCCAACTTCTGTTGGTGCTGGCATATAATCAACCACAGCATCCAGCATTGATTGAACACCTTTATTTTTAAAGGCTGACCCACAGAAAGCGGGAACAATTTGATTCGCTATTGTTCGAATGCGAATCCCTTTTTTTATTTCTTCATTTGAAAGTACACCTTCTTCCAAATATTTATCCATTAATTCGTCATTTGCTTCAGCCGCAGCCTCCAGCATATGCTCTCGCCATTCCTCTGCAAGTTGCAACATATCACTAGGAATATCTTTTTCTTCAAAAGACACCCCCATATTCTCTTCTTCCCAATAAATGGCCTTCATCTTGACCAAATCAACAATCCCTTTAAAACTCTCTTCCGCACCAATTGCAAGCTGCATGGGAATAGGATCACTTCCTAAACGCATTTTAATTTGCTCAACAACACGTAAAAAATCAGCACCTGAACGATCCATTTTATTAACGAAAACTATTCGGGGAACATGATATTTATCAGCTTGCCTCCAAACTGTTTCTGACTGAGGCTCTACACCACCCACTGCACAAAAAACAGCACAAGCACCATCTAAAACCCTCAGAGAACGTTCAACTTCAATAGTAAAATCAACATGCCCTGGGGTATCAATAATATTGATACGATGCTCTAGAAATTGATTCGCCATCCCTTTCCAAAAACAGGTTGTCGCAGCAGAAGTAATCGTAATCCCTCGTTCCTGCTCCTGCTCCATCCAATCCATTGTTGCGGCGCCATCATGTACCTCACCAATTTTATGAGACACCCCTGTATAATACAGCACTCGCTCCGTTGTCGTGGTTTTACCCGCATCAATATGCGCCATAATCCCAATATTGCGATAACGTTCAATAGGGGTTTTACGTGCCACGCTTTAAACCTTTTATCAGGGTATAAATTACCAACGGTAATGAGAAAAAGCTTTATTCGCTTCTGCCATTCTATGCGTATCTTCACGCTTTTTAGCCGCCGACCCACGACTTTCAAAAGCATCTAATAACTCACCTGCCAACTTAGCAGGCATATTTTTTTCATTTCTATTACGTGCAGCATCAATCAACCAACGCATAGCCAATGTTATCCGTCTTGAAGGACGAACCTCAACAGGCACCTGATAAGTAGCACCACCTACTCGGCGTGATTTAACTTCAACTCTAGGCTGAACATTTTCCAAAGCTTTAGATAGAACTTCTAAAGAATCCTCATGCCCTTTACCCTCTATGGCATCCAAAGCCCCGTAAACAATCTTTTCGGCAACAGACTTTTTACCATCTACCATAATCATATTCATAAACTTGGTTAGCATCTCACTTCCAAACTTAGGATCAGGAATAATATTTCGTTTTGCAGCAATTCTTCTTCTTGACATTTATATCACCAGCCTTAGCTTTTAGGTCTCTTAGTTCCATATTTAGAACGTCCACATTTTCTGCCATCAACACCAGAGGTATCAAGGCTACCACGTACGACATGATAACGCACACCTGGTAAATCCTTCACCCGACCCCCTCTAATTAAAACAACAGAATGCTCTTGGAGATTATGCCCTTCACCCCCAATATAGCTGCTCACCTCTTGACCATTAGTCAATCTAACTCTTGCAACTTTACGCAAAGCTGAATTAGGCTTTTTAGGGGTTGTTGTGTAAACACGGGTACAAACGCCTCTTCGCTGAGGACAAGCCTCCAACGCAGGAACATTACTTTTTTCTACTTTTTTAGCACGAGGCTTACGAACCAATTGATTGATCGTGGCCATATTTTTAACTCCGATGTACAAATTAACTGTTAGATAAATAGCATCTAAATATTGAATCCAAAATCACCTAACCAAACGCTCAGCTCATGTGAGCAGAGCATAATACGATTTTATTTAAGTAAGGTCAAGTATTATTTTTACTCTGTATTTAATGCCTGTTTTAAAGCCGCCTCAACTTCAACGGTATCAACAACCGCAGTAGACTCTATCTCTTTATTTTTTTCAGCAAGACGTTTTTTCTTTCTTTGCTCATGATAGGCAAGACCTGTCCCCGCAGGAATCAAACGACCCACGATCACATTCTCTTTTAATCCATTTAAGCTATCGCTAACCCCTCTGACCGCCGCATCCGTTAGCACACGAGTCGTTTCCTGAAAAGAAGCAGCTGAAATGAAAGATTCGGTTGCCAGCGATGCTTTCGTTATACCCAATAAAACTGAATCATAACTTGCAGGAATTTTACCTTCTTTTTCCATTTTCTCATTCACAGTATTCACAAACCCTCTCTCAGTTTGCTCACCTTTTACAAAATCAGTTTCACCAGAGGCTGTAATTTCAACTTTTCTAAGCATTTGTCGAATAATAGCTTCAATATGCTTATCATTAATTTTTACCCCTTGCAATCGATAAACATCTTGAATTTCCTTGACTAAATAGCCTGCTAACTCTTCTATACCTCTTAGCCTTAAAATATCATGAGGGGTTAATTCACCCTCAGCAATAGTCTCCCCTTTATCGACAAACTCACCTTCAAAAACAGTGATATGTCGCCATTTAGGGACTAAAGTTTCAAAGTGTTCACCAGAAGAATCGGTAATAACTATCCGCTGTTTACCCTTAGTTTCTTTACCAAATGAAATTGTCCCTGTAGCTTCTGCTAAAATAGCAGGATCTTTGGTTTTTCTAGCTTCAAATAAATCAGCAACTCTTGGTAGTCCCCCCGTAATATCGCGGGTTTTACTAGATTCTTGAGGAATTCTTGCTAAAACATCCCCAACATTCACTTTCCCACCATCTTTAATTCCTACAATCGCACCCGTAGGTAAAAAGTATTGCGCAGGAACATCAGTACCTGGGAGATTAATAGATTCACTCTCTAAATCAAGCAACTTAACCATAGGGCGCAATTCTTTACCCGCACTGCCTCGTTGCTTAGGATCAGTCACTACACGCGACGTTAATCCCGTTACTTCATCTGATTGCTCTTGTACAGTCACCCCATCTTTAAAATCTATTAATTCAATAACACCATCAACCTCGGTAATGACAGGATGCGTGTGCGGATCCCAGTTAACAATAATATCCCCCGCATCAATTTTACTCCCTTCCTTGACTGACAACACAGCCCCATAAGGAATCTTATAACGCTCTCTTTCACGACCATACTCATCCACAACCCCAACTTCGCCCGAACGTGAAACCGCAACCAAATTACCTTCACGATTTTTCACTGTCTTCATATTGGTTAAACGAACTGTTCCTGCCCCTTTAACTTGCACATTACTAATGGCGGCCGAACGAGAAGCCGCTCCACCAATATGGAAAGTTCTCATGGTTAGCTGTGTTCCAGGTTCGCCAATTGACTGCGCTGCAATAACACCAACAGCCTCCCCAATATTAACTAAATGTCCACGACCTAAATCACGCCCATAACATTTAGCACACACGCCTTGGCGACTCTCACAAGTAATAATAGAACGTACCAATATCTGATCAATACTATTTTCTTCCATCACTAAAACCCAATGTTCATCCAGCATTGTTCCATCAGTAATAAGAATATTTTCAGACGCAGCATCCATTAAATCGCCAACAACAACACGTCCAAGCACCCGTTCAGATAAGGACTCAACAACATCACCCCCCTCAATAATCGGGGTCATTGTCATTCCATGTGATGTACCACAATCAATTTCTAAAATAACCAAATCTTGAGCAACATCAACTAATCGACGCGTTAAATAACCTGAATTAGCCGTTTTTAATGCGGTATCCGCTAACCCTTTACGCGCCCCATGAGTCGAAATAAAGTATTGCAATACATCTAAACCTTCTCTAAAATTCGCAGTAATTGGCGTTTCAATAATTGAACCATCCGGTTTAGCCATCAACCCACGCATTCCAGCAAGTTGACGAATCTGAGCTGCAGACCCCCTAGCCCCTGACTCTGCCATCATAAAAATAGAGTTAAATGATTTTTGTTTAACTAAGTCTCCTTTAGCATCAATAACTTCATCTTCACCCAAAGCATCCATCATTACCTTAGCAACTTGATCGTTTGCATGAGACCAAATATCAACCACTTTATTATAGCGTTCGCCATCGGTTACTAAACCTGATGAATATTGCGTTTGAATTTCACGAACTTCTAACTCCGCTGTATGAATAATATCAACTTTTTTGGCAGGAATTTCCATATCATTGATACCAAAAGAAACACCAGATCGTGTGGCATATTTAAACCCTAGATACATTAATTGATCGGCTAAAACAACGGTGTCTTTATTTCCCAAATAACGATAACTATAATTAATCAGTCTTGAGATATTTTTTTTAGTCATAACAACATTAACAATCTCAAAAGGCATTCCTTCAGGTAAAACTTCCCAAATAAGAACCCGACCAACATTCGTTTTTTGCCGCGTTATTTTTTCTTCAATCTCACCTGTTTCATTTTTTATTTTTTCACGAATCCGTACTTCAATTTTTGACTGTAATTCTACAAATTTACTATCTAAAGCACGATGTACTTCATTAATATCAGCAAATATAGACCCTTCACCTTTAGCGTTAATTTTTTCACGACTAATATAATAAAGTCCTAAAACCACATCTTGCGTTGGATTAATAACAGGTTCACCATTCGCAGGTGACAAAATGTTATTGGTTGCCATCATTAAAGTTCGTGCTTCTAATTGCGCTTCAATAGACAATGGAATATGTACTGCCATTTGATCGCCATCAAAATCAGCATTAAATGCACTACAAACTAAGGGATGCAACTGAATAGCTTTGCCTTCAATAAGGGTTGGCTCAAAAGCTTGAATTCCGAGTCTATGCAAGGTTGGCGCGCGATTTAATAAAATAGGATGCTCACGAATGACTTCCTCAAGAATATCCCAAACTTCCACGCCCTCACGTTCGACCATTTTCTTAGCCGCTTTGATGGTTGTTGCTAAACCTCGGAATTGTAGTTTACTAAAAATAAAGGGTTTAAATAATTCTAACGCCATTTTTTTTGGCAAACCACATTGATGTAACCGTAAAGTAGGCCCAACCACAATCACTGAACGACCTGAGTAATCAACCCGCTTACCTAACAAATTCTGCCGAAAACGCCCTTGTTTCCCCTTAATCATATCAGCTAACGATTTTAAAGGTCGTCTATTTGTCCCCGTAATCGCCCTACCTCGACGACCATTATCTAACAGTGCATCAACAGATTCTTGTAACATCCGCTTTTCATTCCGCACGATAATATCAGGTGCATTTAAATCAAGTAACCGATTTAAACGATTATTTCTATTGATAACACGGCGATATAAATCATTCAAATCAGAGGTTGCAAATCGTCCGCCATCCAATGGAACTAAGGGGCGTAATTCAGGTGGTAATACAGGTAACACGGTCATAATCATCCATTCAGGACGATTATTTGATGCCAATAAAGATTCAATAACTTTTAAACGCTTTGAAAACTTTTTAGTCTTAGTTTCTGAGTTAGTTGCATTAATCTCTTCACGTAAAATACTAACTTCTTCTTTAAGATCAATGGATTTTAATAACTCAAAAACGGCTTCAGCTCCCATTCTTGCATCAAATTCATCACCAAATTCTTCAATGGCATCCAAATATTCATCATCGGTTAAAAGCTGACCTCGTTCCAATGAAGTCATCCCTGCATCTAGCACGACAAAGGACTCAAAATACAAAACACGCTCAATACTTCGTAGCGTCATATCAAGAAGCAATGCAATTCTTGAAGGTAGCGATTTCAAAAACCAAATATGGGCAACAGGGCTTGCTAAATCAACATGTCCCATTCGATCACGACGTACCTTGGATAAAGTAACCTCTACGCCACACTTTTCACAAATAACACCTCGGTGCTTTAAACGCTTATATTTACCACATAGGCATTCATAATCACTGACAGGTCCAAAAATTTTCGCACAAAATAACCCATCACGTTCTGGTTTAAACGTACGATAATTAATAGTCTCAGGCTTTTTAACTTCACCATATGACCAAGAACGAATCATATCTGGTGATGCTAAACCAATACGAATACCATCAAAATCATCTGCATGACCTTGACGCTTTAGAAAATTCATTAAATCTTTCAAGAGCTTACCCTATTTTATTGTTTACTTGATAGCCATCAAACGAAAGGCACGACACAAAACCTGAATTAATTCTGCTCTAATTCGATATTGACCCCTAAAGAACGTATTTCTTTAATTAATACGTTAAAGGATTCGGGCATTCCTGCATCCATTGTATGATTTCCATCCACAATATTTTTATACATTCGTGTCCTTCCTGTGACATCATCTGATTTTACTGTCAACATTTCTTGCAGAGTATACGCAGCGCCATAAGCTTCCAACGCCCAAACTTCCATTTCTCCAAAACGCTGGCCACCAAATTGTGCTTTTCCACCTAAAGGTTGCTGAGTCACTAAACTATAAGGTCCTGTTGAACGCGCGTGCATTTTATCATCCACTAGATGATTCAATTTCAGCATGTACATATAACCCACCGTAATCTTACGTTCGAATGGCTCACCCGTTAAACCATCATACAAGGTCACTTGACCTGTTTCAGGTAAATCAGCTAATCGTAGCATCGTCCTAATTTCTTCTTCTGTTGCGCCATCGAAAACAGGCGTTGCCATCGGAACACCTGCAATAAGATTTTCAGCCATTTCCAATATTTCAGTGTCTGAAAAAGAATCCAAGTCTTCTTTACGCCCACTACTGTTATAAATTTTATCTAAAAAATCTCTAACCGTTTTTACCTTCTCTTTTTCTTGTTCATATTGCGCTGCTAACATTTTACCTATTTTAATACCTAAGCCTTTCGCAGCCCAACCTAAATGAGTCTCCAATACTTGCCCGACATTCATCCGTGAGGGAACACCTAATGGGTTTAATAAAATATCAACGGGATTACCATCTACGGTATAAGGCATATCTTCAATAGGTACAATCTGCGAAATAACCCCTTTATTACCATGACGACCCGCCATTTTATCACCAGGTTGAATCCGTTTCTTAACTGCTAAATAAACTTTAACCATTTTTAATACCCCAGGTGCTAAATCATCCCCCATGGTAATTTTCTGACGTTTAACCTCAAATTTTGAATCAAATTCTTTACGTTGCTGCTCAATTTGTCCTACAATCTTTTCCAATTGTAGATTAACATCTTCATCATCAACCTTAATTTCCAACCATTCTGAATGGCGTAAACTTTCTAAATAGCTTTTAGTAACAGGCATTGCTGTCTGCACTTGACCTGGACCTGATACCAAAATTTTATCCATCAGAAAATCAGCAACTCGTGCATAAATATCTTCTTCAACAATTTTTAACTGATCATCAAGATCTTTTTTATAACGTTGAATTTCTTCTTCCTCAATTTCCAACGCCCGTCTATCTTTTTTCACCCCATCACGCGTAAATACTTGAACATCAATCACAGTTCCTCGAACACTACCAGGTACTCTCAATGAGGTATCTTTAACATCTGCGGCTTTCTCACCAAAAATAGCTCTTAATAGTTTTTCTTCTGGGGTTAATTGGGTTTCACCTTTAGGGGTTACTTTACCCACTAAAATATCGCCCCCTTTAACTTCTGCACCGACATAAACAATCCCTGACTCATCTAATTTAGATAAAGCATCTTCACTGACATTAGGAATATCAGCGGTAATTTCTTCAGGACTATGTTTAGTATCCCGTGCAACGCAAGTTTTTTCTTCTATATGAATCGTAGAAAAACGATCTTCTTTGACCACACGTTCAGACACTAGAATCGAATCTTCAAAGTTATAACCATTCCAAGGCATAAAGGCGATAAGCATGTTCTGCCCCAATGCCAATTCCCCTAAATCAGTTGAAGGACCATCTGCTAAAATATCGCCTGCTTGTACCGTATCTCCCAATCTAACTAAAGGCTTTTGGTTAATACAAGTATTTTGATTCGAACGCGTATATTTAGTTAAATTATAAATATCAACGCCAGGAACACCCTCAACTGTTTCATCATTATTTACTCGAACAACAATTCTAGCGGCATCAACCACTTCAATAATGCCCCCCCGTGTTGCAACGACAGCAACCCCTGAATCTTTCGCGACTACACGTTCCATGCCTGTTCCAACTAAGGGCTTCTCAGCTCTTAACGTTGGTACAGCTTGACGCTGCATATTTGATCCCATTAAGGCACGGTTCGCATCATCATGCTCTAAGAAAGGGATAATTGAAGCTGCCACTGAAACAATTTGTTTGGACGATACATCCATATATTGAACTGAATCAGACATCGCCAAGGTAAACTCATCTTTGTGGCGACAAGAAACCAGACCTTCAATCAACTTATTATTCTCATCAACACGAACACTTGCCTGAGCAATAACATGTTCTCCTTCTTCAATGGCTGATAAATAATCGACTTTATCGGTCACTTTACCGTCAATTACGCGACGGTAAGGGGTTTCTAAGAAACCATAAGAATTAGTTCGTGCATAAACAGATAGCGAATTAATCAATCCAATATTAGGTCCTTCGGGGGTTTCAATAGGACAAACACGACCGTAATGGGTTGCATGAACATCACGCACTTCAAATCCTGCACGCTCTCGGGCTAAACCACCAGGCCCTAACGCCGAAACCCGACGTTTATGCGTTACCTGTGATAGCGGATTATTTTGATCCATAAACTGTGATAGCTGACTTGAACCAAAAAACTCTTTTACTGCCGCAGAAACGGGTTTTGCATTAATAATTTCCTGAGGCATATAACCTTCAGAATCGGCTAAAGTTAAACGCTCTCTAACTGCTCGTTCAACACGCACTAAACCAACACGAAATTGGTTTTCAATCATTTCACCTACTGAACGGACACGTCTATTCCCCAGATGGTCAATATCATCAACAATACCGTTACCATTACGAATATTAATCAGTTCTTTTAGAACATCAATAATATCCTCTTTGCTTAATGTACCGCCCTCATCATCCTTTTCTTCTCGATCTAGGCGACGATTAAATTTCATTCGTCCAACAGCCGATAAATCGTAACGCTCTTCAGTAAAAAATAAATTCTCAAATAAATTTTCTGCCGACTCTTTTGTCGGCGGCTCACCCGGACGCATCATTCGATAAATTTCAACTAAGGCTTCTAAGCGATTAGTCGTAACATCCAGACGCATTGCGTTAGATATATAAGGCCCTCGATCCAAATCATTAACATACAAGGTGTTAATCTCATTTACACCTGCATTAATTAATTTATCCAGTAACTCTTCTGTTATTTCATCATTAACGTTAGCGAGCAATTCACCGCTTTCCTTGTCAATAACGTTATGCCCTAAAATTTTTCCATACAAATATTCTTTGGGTGCCTCAAGTGTAGACAAATTAGCTTTCACCATCTGCCGCACATGCTTAGCAGTAATTCGTCTCCCCTCTTCAACAAGAATCTTATCACCATTTTTAATATCAAATGCCGCCATTTCTCCGCGTAATCTTTCAGGAATAAAATGAAACTCACATTTTTCAGCACTTAAACTGAACTTATTCATTTCGAAGAAAATTTTAATCATTTCTTCATTATCATAACCTAACGCCCGCAACAAAATAGTTGCAGGAATTTTACGTCGTCGATCAATTCGCACATAAACGGCATCTTTATGATCAAATTCAAAGTCCAACCATGAACCACGATAGGGAATCACGCGTGCATTAAATAATAATTTACCTGAAGAATGCGTTTTTCCTTTGTCATGATCAAAAAACACCCCTGGTGAACGATGTAATTGAGAAACAATCACACGCTCAGTTCCATTAATAACAAAAGTTCCATTATCTGTCATCAACGGAAGCTCACCCATGTAAACTTCTTGCTCACGAATATCTTTAACGACTTTTGCATTAACCGATGCTTCTTTATCGTAAATCACCAATCTAACGAGTACCTTTAAAGGCGCGGCAAAAGTAGCCCCTCGTTGCTGACATTCTTTTACATCAAAAGCAGGCTCTCCCAAACGATATTTAACATATTCCAGTACCGCATACCCTGAATGACTCACAATAGGAAATACACTAGAAAATGCGGCATGTAGCCCCTTATCTTCGCGCTTTTCAGGTTTGAAATCTGCTTGCAAAAAACTTGCATAAGAGTTAATTTGTGTCGCAAGCAAATAAGGAACTTCAAGTACTTCCGTACTTTTTCCAAAATTGTTACGAATACGCTTTTTTTCGGTAAAAGAATAGGTCATATTGCTTTTATACCTTATCGTCAAGAGTGGTTATACTGTTTTTAGAAACAGTAAAAGGCCGATGACAAAAAGCCACCAGCCCAGCTATAAAAGGGTTACCCCTCAGTTCTAAGTCGATATTTATTTAATTTCGACTGAAGCACCCGCTTCTTCAAGTGTCTTTTTAACTTCTTCAGCTTCGCTTTTACTAACAGCTTCTTTAATACTTGTTGGTGCGCTTTCCACAGCACCTTTAGCTTCTTTCAAGCCTAATCCTGTCAACGCACGAACCGCTTTAATAACCGCTACTTTATTTGCACCAAATGAAGTCATCACAACATCAAATTCAGTTTGTTCAGCAGCAGCGGCTTCCGCATCACCAGCGGGTGCTGCAACTGCAACCGCAGCAGCGGCTGATACGCCAAATTTTTCTTCCATTGCTGAAATCAAATCAACAACTTCCATTACTGTCATGCCTGAGATTGCTTCCAAGATATCTTCTTGTGAAAGTGCCATTTTATATTCCTCTATTTCGTTTCGATCTGCCCTTAAAATTTAAGAGCTATATAGTAAATTAGGGCTTATGCCGCTTCTTTTTGGTCTTTAATTGCCGCTATAGTACGAACCATTTTTGCATTAGGCTCTGCCAAAGTACGAACAAATTTTTCAACAGGTGCTTTCATCACCGACATTAATAGACTTAATGCTTGGTCACGTGTTGGTAAGCTTGCCAGTTTTTTCAATTCAGTCGCATCATAGACTTGTCCGCCTATCGCTACTACCTTAGTGATTAATTTGTTATGCTCTTTAGCAAAATCACTAATTAAACGCGCACCACAACCAGGATCTTCCATTGAAAACGCAAGAATTAAAGGCCCCACAAGCCCCGTCTGCATACATTCAAATTCAGTGCCAACGACCGCGCGTTTTGCTAGGGTATTTTTAACCACTCGCAAATAAACACCCGTTTCTCTTGCCGTTTTACGCAGTTCGGTGAGTTCTGTTACCGTTAAGCCACGATATTCTGCTGCAATAGCAGAATGTGCTTGCGCGGCGATTGCAGCAACTTCTTCGACGACAGCTTTTTTGTCATCCAGTATTAATGCCACACTTACCTCCGATAATTTTCTAAGTAACCTTAGAATTGATAAATTGCATTCTTATCCGAATGCCCCACAGTCCCTTTCACTAGCTTATCTAGTTCAAGCTTCCGTCTGCGTAGGAATTTAAGTGATAAAATTTAGACTATCACGCCTACGGTCTTTGACGGTTGCCGAAAACTCGACAACCCAAAGTTTATTATATTTAGTCGTTAAGACTACTTACATCAATAGACAAGCCAGGACCCATCGTTGAGGATAAGCTAACTTTTTGTATATAAATACCTTTTGCCGACGAAGGTTTCGCTTTTTTCAAATCTACTAATAAGGCTTCCACGTTTTGTAAAATAGCCGCTGCCTCAAAAGAAACTTTACCTACCGTACAGTGAATAATTCCAGCCTTATCATTACGATAACGAACTTGTCCTGCTTTTGCATTTTTAACCGCTGTGGCAACATCGGGTGTAACCGTTCCGACTTTAGGATTAGGCATTAAACCACGTGGACCTAAAATTTGACCCAACTGTCCTACAACACGCATAGCATCAGGTGATGCAATAACGACATCAAAATCCATTTCACCTTTTTTGACCTGATCTGCTAACTCATCCATACCCACAATATCAGCACCCGCTTCTTTAGCAGCATCGGCATTAGGGCCTTGTGTAAACACAGCAACTCGCACAGTTTTACCTGTTCCATTAGGTAATACCGTTGCACCACGAACGTTTTGATCTGATTTTCTCGCATCAATCCCAAGATTAACACTGACATCAATTGCTTCATTAAAATTAGTTGATGCGACTTCTTTTAACACCGCAACGGCATCTACAACCGCATACTGCTTAGTAACATCAACTTTTTCTGCAATTAATTTTGCTTTTTTAGACATTGCCATTAGAGACCCTCCACATTAAGACCCATGCTTCGAGCACTGCCCGCAATAATTCTCACTGCCGCATCCATATTCGCTGCATTAAGATCTTCCATTTTAGTTTTTGCAATTTCTTCCAATTGCCCACGTGTTACTGTACCTACTTTTACCGTATTAGGCGTACCACTTCCCTTTTTAAGGTTTGCAGCTTTCATTAATAGTACAGAAGCGGGCGGTGTTTTCGTAACAAAAGTAAAACTTCTATCGGCATAAACAGTAATTACCACAGGAATTGGCATTCCTTTTTCAATATCTTGAGTTTTAGCATTGAATGCCTTACAAAACTCCATAATATTAACCCCATGCTGACCCAATGCAGGTCCGACTGGTGGACTAGGATTTGCCTCACCTGCTTTAACTTGTAGCTTGATATAAGCTTGTATTTTTTTCGCCATTATTTACTCCAAAACGGGTACAAACGCTTTATCAGCTCCCCAAACAAACAAAAATCTCTACCCCCGAAAAGATAGAGATTCTCTAAATAACTCCGCACAAAAGTCTACGCTTTTTCGACCTGTGCAAATTCCAATTCAACAGGGGTTGCTCTACCAAAAATTAATACTGAAACCTTTAATTTACTTTTATCGTAATTAACCTCTTCAATATTACCGTTAAAATCTTTAAAGGGACCATCAACAATCCTAACTAGCTCACCGACTTCAAACAACACTTTAGGTCTAGGCTTATTAACACCATCTTCAACCCGACTTAAAATCAAATTTGCTTCTTTATCTGAAATAGGCGCAGGTCTATCTGAAGTTCCGCCAATAAACCCTAAAACTCTAGGAACATCCCTAACTAAATGCCAAGTTTCATCTGTTAATTCCATTTGTACTAGAACATAACCTGGAAAAAATTTACGGTCACTTTTACGTTGCTGTCCCATACGCATCTCAACCACTTCTTCCGTAGGCACAAGAATTTTACCAAAAAACGCTTGCAATCCTTCGCGCTCTACACGCTCTTCCAAAGCCTCCTTAACTTTACCCTCAAAATTAGAGTAAGCGTGTACTACATACCAACGTAAAGCCATTATTTATCCCTGCCCTGTTAGGAGACGAATCCCCCAAAAAAGAAACATATCAAGTAACCATAAAACTAGCCCTACAAGAAAAACCATTCCAAAAACCAATAAGGTCGTCCGTACTGTTTCTTCACGTGTAGGCCAAACTACTTTTCTTACTTCCTGCTTAGCTTCCAACATAAAAGCCCAAGTATTGCGTCCTAGTCCCGTAGTAAGAATCAAACCCATTGCCAAAATGACAACAGTGACAAGCCCTAAAACCCTATAAAGCAATAAAATTTCAGAAAAATAATAAAATGCGGCTACGGCTGCGACCACTAAAAGGAAAGAGATAACTTGCTTAACAATATCAAACACTTGTGTTGTTTCTTCTGTTGCTGCCTGTGCACTCATTTGAATAACTTTCGGGTAATAGATAAACTTGTTGACTGAGTTATGAATGGCAGGCCAGGAGGGACTCGAACCCGCAACCTGCGGTTTTGGAGACCGCTGCTCTACCAATTGAGCCACTGACCTAATTCATAAACTCTAAAGAACTGCGAATAATACATTATGAATTACAGCTATTCAAGCTTTATTTATATTTTTTATAATTTAATACGCCATTATAAAAATAAATTGGTAAATTGAAGCGACACTCATACCGCCATCCGTGTACAATTATCTAGATCAAGAATTTTTCAAACAAGACACCGCATCCTGAAACATGAGGAATAACATATGCATCTTGCCATCACAGCCTTAAGCCAATCCCCAACCTACTTTATCGCTGAAATACTCGATGCTGTTACTCAGTGTCATTGCAATGTTTTAGAATTACGCTCAACTCATCTGGCAACATCAGCAATTGCAGCCTATTTATTGATCGAAGGCAATTGGAATCATTTAGCAAAACTTGAAATTATTTTGGATAATCTACAGCAACACATTAACGTACAAATCCAGAGCCAACAAACAAAAAGTATTTCCTCACAAAAAACTTATATCCCCTATAGACTAGAAACCATATCCATTAACCAACAACGTATCACCCAAGATATTGTTATCTTTTTAAATACACACAATATTATAATAGAAGAAGTTAAAGCCAACTGTCGTCCTGATTACACTACAAAAACCCCTATCTTTTCTACTCAATTTAGCATTTTAATTCCAATTGATATTCAATTAGCTTTTTTGAGAGAAGAAATCTTTAATTTCTGTGATGATCTTAATCTAGATGCGCTTTTTGAACCCATAAGACAAATTTAAAACCATGATAAACCAAACCCTTGATGATTTCTCATCCCTTGCCACGGGCAATAAAACTATCCATTTATCCGATTACCGTGGTAAAAACTTAATTTTATATTTTTACCCAAGAGACAACACCCCAGGCTGTACCCAAGAGGGTAAAGATTTTCGAGATGCTATTGAAGACTTTAATGCACTAAATAGTCTTATTTTAGGCGTTTCTCGTGACAGTGTTCGCGTACATGAAAACTTTAAATGTAAACACGACTTTCCATTCGACTTATTATCAGATAAAGATGAAACTTTATGCACGCTATTTAATGTTATCAAAATGAAAAATATGTACGGCAAACAAGTACAAGGAATAGAACGCAGTACTTTTTTAATTGATAGCAACGGTGTCTTACGATACGAATGGAGAAAAGTTAAGGTTAAAACCCATGTACAAGAAGTTTTAGAAAAACTAAAAGAATTAAATAATTAAATACGCAATTAGGGCGTAACGTATCGCTTTACCCAATAAAATTGCTGGAATAGAAACAATTAAAGACATCCTTAACCACCCCCCAGCAAAACAAAAACCATCACCGACAACAGGTAACCAAGAAAATAATAACGCTAAATACCCCCATTTTTTGACCACATTAACGGCGGCTTGTTTTTTCTCTGGCAACACCTGTTCTAAAGGATATTTTTTTGCAGCGAACAGACCAAGCCCCCAAGTTGTTAATGCCCCTAAGGTATTACCTAGGGTTGCTATTAATACCAGCTTTTCTGTTTGAAAATTATGTTGTTCAACCATATAGCCCAAAATAATTTCAGAGCCACCTGGTGCGAGTGTTGAAGAAATAAAAGCACTTCCAAACAATCCCCAAAGCGATAAATAGTCCACTTATAACCTTCCAGATACAAAAAAGCCCCTGAAAAATTCAAGGGCTTTAGTTTTTTTAAAACACATTCAAACTATTTTTCAGGTAACGTTTTTGTCTTTGAAAAAAGCAAATTCATTAGCCTTTTTATGTTTTTAACTATAAAAACAATCACATCAGTTAATATCTCAAAAGCATAAGTCATTCCTTCTGAAAAAGTCTTGCCTTTAAATTTCTTCACTAAAAATGGCATTAATAGCAACCCAATTGCCAAACCAATAATCATCACTCCAGAAATACCTGAGCTATTTTGTTGCGTGACTTGATTATTTAAAGCCGCCTTTTTATCCGCCAAGGCTTTTTCTTCAGCAGTAGGCAAGGCAGGAATACTATCACTATAATCATCTTGAATGACATAAGCACTTATTCCTGGAATACTGGGTAAAGTACCACTCCCCTTTCCAACAATTAATTGTGCTTTCATGCCTTTTTCCATGTGCTGGGCTATATCACAATGGACTAAATAGGTTTTATCCGCAGAGGGTAAAATTAATGTACCTGAAATTTCCCCAGGCCCTGTCACTTCTAAGTGAAACATCCCCTTAGGATAAAGATATTTAGGCAACCCGTGCATCATCCATTGATGCCGAATTTCATCGTCATTAATGAAATGAACCGTTAATTTTGTACATGGTTTAAAATGATATTCTTGCTGATCGAATGCAAATATTCTTCCTGGAAATTTCTCAGCATATTTATGTCCCGCATGAACCGTAATTTCTTCCGTTGCGGCTATTTCCGTACACCCACCAGGTAAAGTATCGGTATTATTACCCATAATCATACCGCCATCCATATCCATCATATGACCATCGCCATGATTCATTAACGACGTATGATTTTGAAATTCTTTTGCTGAGACAGGACTAGAAATTATAACCGCCCACACCAACATTGATAATAATTTAGTCATGATTATTTCCCACCCTTTTTTGATGAAAACTGACTGAGTATTTTTTCACGATTAAGAATCAACAGATAGATAAAAATACCCCCCATTAATCCTATTAAAAAATTAGTAAACGAATTTTCAGTTTCAACATCAACTAATTCTGAAAAGGCTTTAGGTCCTTTTTCAATGACAACAACACTCGGCGCTGGGGCTTTATAATTTGTTGCATCTATTTCGCCCAAGCTATTCCAACTATCCAAACTTTCCCAAACAGGTAATTTACGTTGATAAAAAGATTTTGTAAATAATCGACTAATATCTTCACCAATGGTTTTAGGTAACCCCATTTCATTGAGATATTTTTTATAAACAATCGCGCTAACATTCCCCCCTGGATTATGACCATTTGTACTAATCCCTTTTTCTCGATGATCATGGAAAATCCAAATACCTTCCCCATAACTATGCAGACCATCATCAACCGTACTAATCATTAAATCATCACGTTGGGCAGGTGAAATATCATAAACATCTCGCATGATTTGCGCGCTTTTATTGAGTTCAACGCCATCAAGATGGGTAATAGTCGCCTTATGACCATGTGTATGTAAGGCTAATTGTTCACTTGCACTATTAAATACTCTGATCTTTAGCTTTTTATTAGGTTCGGTAACAATCAGTGATTCTCGTAATGTATATGGGAATGAGCGACCATTAAGCGTGTAATAATCATCTATTCCTTCTTGATTGTTATATTCACGATTCATTTTCTTAGCAATCAATCGCGGATCATTATATTTTTGAATAATCGCCCCTAAATCCTTATCCATTGCATGATAGTGCATATCATATTCACTATCGTATTGTTCTAAAACCGCCTTAGAAGGTGATCTCACTTGTCCTGCACCCACATTGAATGTTTGTACCCAGTTATTCGGGCGATTTTCTTCAACGACAAACATACCAATTAATCCCATTGCCACATGATTATGGGTTTGTACATGACAATGATAAACAAAAGTTCCAGGTACACGTGGACGAATCTCATAGGTTTTGCTTTGTCCAGGTCTAACCATTTTGTCACTGGTTTGTGGTACACCATCATTGCCTTCACCCGCGCTATCAACAAAAGGATGATCGACCCCATGCAAATGAATCGTATGTGGAAAATAATGACTATTTTCCAGCTGTATCCACACCACATCCCCTTGTTCAACACGAATCACAGGGGAAGGCGCTCTTAACAACGGATTCGCATCAACACCGACAAAACTACTCGTCGACATCCCGCGTGTTTTAGGTGCGAAAACCCACATCCCAGGCTGAACTCCTGGGGCAATATCGAAAGTAGGAACTAAACCATTAAAATCAGGAGAGTGTCCGTTAAGCTCGATCACCTCTAATTTAATAATAATTAAGTCTGGATCTCCATCCCCATCCATATCATTCTTTTTGATAATCGCATCCGCTGCAAAACCTGAGCGCATTAAAGTTTCCATGGAGATATTATTCGTCCCTTTTACTTGCGCTGCAATATCAGACGGATTATCAGGATTACAACGTAGTGATTCTTGCATAGCGACCCCCTCAATTTCTTGAGCGGCTCGCCATTCTGGGTTTTTATTATCACAAACCGTTTCAACTTTACCTACATTAACCTCTACTGATTTAGGCAAAATCCCGGTCGTTGCCATTGTCAACATAGGTACGGCAATCATTGCAACGCCAAAAAAAATTATTAGGGGATGTTTCCGCATTTTTTTACCTTATTTTTTAGTTTTAGCTTACCAATTGAACGTTATGCTTCTTTAACTTTTCCTAAAATTTCATTCACTTTCGCTTTAAAACCATCATGAGACAGATACAAGACATAAAGACCTGCAAACAAAAACAAAGCGTACAATAATAAATCACCTTTACTCGTCGCCTGTCCAGCTCCTGCTCTAAACGCCATATGCGCATCAAGTCTTTCAAGACCCTTCTGCCCTTTACTAGGCTCTAAAGTAATATGAATTAAGTATTTACCTGCATCGGGAACACCTTCTGGCAAAGATAGAACAACGGTACCCGATTTATGTTTTTTAGCCTTTTGTTCAAAGATAGTTGTTCCTTCTGGCTCTTTCGTTACCTCAAATGAAACATTCATATCACGATAGCGAATATCTTGATAATCAAAAACCAACTGAATTAAGGTATCTGCATTCGGAATATTGCCACAAAACTCTTCCCCAGGATAGGCTTTAGGTTGATAAGCGGTGTAATGAATCCAGTGATTCGGCTCTAATTCAAATTTACATTGATCTGTATCCGTCCCTGCCGCCCCCCCATGAGCCCAGAGAACAGAAGAAAAACACAAACCAAGTAAAACTAAAAAAATACTTTTTAATGTTGTTATTTTATACATACAATACCTTCCAAATTTTTATTATCATTTATTATTATTTTCTATCATTCATCTTAAGCCATCGAAAATGAGTGTAAAAAATAGTTCTTGACTGTAGCATATTACCCTCTAAAAATAAAGGTAGGAATATCAAACCTAAGGTAGATTTTAAAATTACCCAGCCTTGATATATTAGAACATAATAATACAATTATTGCTATCCTAACCAGCTTTTCGTAGACTGCTTACTATTTTGTAATTTTTGGGGGAAAAATGTCAACCTTATCAAACTCTATAGAATGGAAAGCCATCCAAGCCCACCATAAAAAAACACATCCACAACCGCTACGAAAGCTTTTTTTATCTGATCCAAACCGCTTTGATAAGTTTTCATTAACTTTTAACGATATTTTATATGATTTTTCAAAAAATTTAATTGATGATGACACGTTGCCTTTGTTATTTAAACTCGCTAAATCTAGCAATTTAGAATCTAAACGCGCGGCAATGTTTTCAGGTGAAATGATTAATACAACTGAACGGCGCGCCGTACTGCATACGGCATTACGTAATCGAAGTGATAAAGCCATTTATTTTAATCAAGAGAATGTAGAACCTAAAATCAAGGCAGCACTTGTAAAAATGAGGATTTTCTGCCAAAAAGTCCATCTCGGTCAATGGAGAGGTTATAGTGGTGAAACGGTTACCGACATAGTCAACATTGGTATTGGTGGCTCTGATTTAGGACCTAAAATGGTTGCAACTGCATTAACACCTTATGCGCTAAAAGATTTAAAGATTCATTTTATTTCAAATGTAGACCAAGCAGATTTAGTTGAAACCTTAGCCCCATTAAACCCTAAAACAACCTTGTTTATTATTGCTTCTAAAGTTTTTACGACTCAGGAAACTATGACTAATGCCCATTCAGCTAAAAAATGGTTTTTAAAGTATGCCCCTAATGAAACGGCGATTAAAAAACATTTTGTGGCTATTTCAACACATCCTGAAAACGTGGTGGCTTTTGGTATCGACCAAGAAAACATGTTTGAATTCTGGGATTGGGTTGGTGGACGTTATTCTGTCTGGTCATCAGTTGGTTTATCTGTTGCCCTTTACGTTGGCATGGATAATTTTGAGGCTTTATTGGAAGGCGCGTATGAAGCCGATCAACATTTTTGCAATACCCCTATCGAAAAAAATATTCCCGTCATTATGGCGTTATTAGGCATTTGGTATAACAATTTTTTAGGCGCGCAATCTCATGTCATTTTACCTTACTCACAATCATTAGCTTTTTTTGCGGATTATTTTCAACAAGGGGACATGGAAAGTAATGGTAAAAATACCGATATAGACGGCAATCTTGTTGATTACACAACAGGGCCTATTATATGGGGGCAACCTGGTACCAATGGACAACATGCGTTTTATCAACTCATGCACCAAGGAACTAAACTAATCCCCTGTGATTTCTTAGCCCCCGCACAAAGCCACTATGATTTACCCAATCATCATGATATTTTAATCTCTAACTTTCTTTCTCAGCCCGAAGCTTTAATGCACGGCAAAACTGCAGCAGAAGTTAAAAAAGATTTAAAAGGAAAAGATAAATTAGATGAAAAATTAATTGCCTCAAAAGTATTTGTTGGTAATAAGCCTTCGAGTAGTTTTTTATTTAAAAAACTAACCCCAAAAACATTGGGAACATTAATTGCTTTCTATGAACATAAAATTTTCACCCAAGGCGTTATTTGGAACATTAACTCCTTCGATCAAATGGGTGTAGAACTAGGAAAAATATTAGCAAAGGTTATTTTACCAGAACTCAAAAATGATGAAATAATTGATAGTCATGATAGCTCAACCAACGGATTAATTAATGCGTATAAACACCTTCGTTAGCTTTTCATTAACAAGACTTGCATTATCATCTAGCCTTATTTTAGCATTAATATCTTGCGATGATATAAGTATGACTGCCCCTGTTTCTAAATTAGAGCAAATAAAAAAAGCGGGGGTATTACAAGTTGCAACACGGCTAGACCCAAGTACTTATTACCCACTCCCTGAAGGGGGATATAGTGGTTTAGAGTATGATTTAGTGATGCTATTTGCTAAACAACTTGGCGTTAAGGTTAATTTTCAAACACCAAATCATTTTGAAGCCATTTTAGAAAAAACTATCACAGGTGATATTGATATAGCTGCAGCGGGGCTAACCATTACCGATGCGCGTAAAAAAAACCTCCGTTTTTCGCCGCCTTATCATGAAATAACTGAACAAATTGTCTATCGTTCAGGAATTTATCGACCTAAAAACATCACTGATTTAGCTAATGGTATTTTAGAAATTACTCAGGGAACAAGTCACGCTGAAAGCTTAAAAAAACTAAAAAAAACAAACCCTAGTTTAAATTGGGTTACTAATAATAAATTAGATAGCAACCAACTTCTTAGACTGGTTAATCAGGGTCTTATTGATTATACCGTTGCAGATTCTAATCAAATCATGCTGATGCGCCGTTTTTATCCCCAATTAAACATTGCATTTAATATTACTAAACCCAGAGAATTAGCATGGGCATTACCGCGTTCTGATGACGATAGTCTCTATCAAGAAGTCACTCGTTTTTTTAAAAAAATTAAAAAAGATAAAACCCTTGCACAATTAATTGAACGTTATTATGGGCACGTTAAAAAACTAACAACCTTAGATAAAATAAAATTTTATCAACGTCAAAAAACAAGATTACCAGACTATAAAAATTATTTTATTGCTGCAGGAAAAAAATATAACCTTGATTGGCGATTATTAGCTGCCATTGGTTATCAAGAATCTCATTGGGAAGAATCCGCTGTTTCTCCGACGGGCGTTAGAGGAATTATGATGCTCACCAATGATACCGCAAAACAACTGGGGATTAAAAATAGAGTTGATCCCAAACAAAGCATTGAAGGCGGGGCTTTATATTTTCACCAACGCTTAAAAAAAATTCCAAGTCGTATTCAAGAACCCGATCGTACTTGGTTTGCATTAGCTTCTTATAATATTGGTTTTGGTCATTTGGAAGATGCCAGAATACTAACGCAACGCTACGGGGGTAATCCTGATAAATGGATTGATGTTAAAAAATTTCTCCCTAAATTATCACATCCCTCGTGGCACAAACAAACGAAACACGGTTATGCACGTGGATATGAACCTGTTATTTACGTGGAAAACATTCGTAATTATTACGATTTATTAATTTGGCAAAACTACCAAAAATTACAAAAAATAAAGCCAGAAGCAACTAAACTTAATTTTATGGATAAAATTTTTGAAACTTATTTTATGCTTGAATTGCGTGAGCGTTTAACACAGAAGAAATTAATTAACCTGTTGAATGAATAATACATTTATGCAAGATAAAAATTTTAGCAGTCAGAATTTGCGGGGGCGTTCGTTTAAAAATCAGGATTTAACGGGGGCAGATTTTTC
>CAYROI010000008.1:40025-42388 GCA_964425835.1 uncultured Methylococcaceae bacterium | reverse complement strand
TAGAATTTATTGCTTCGGGCGGGATTCGTTCGATTGATGATGTTTTTGCTTTAAAAAGAATAGGGATAAAAAAAGTTTTATGTGCAACCGCTCTGCATAATAAAATGATTTCTAGCACAGAGATACAAAAGCTTGAGGCAAAAAAATACCCCGAATAAATCGAGGTATTCTTTTTTTAAGCTAATTTGAAACTAATAATTAAACTTTATTAGCTGCAAATGGATGCTCAGATGTCGCTTTAGCCGCAACAACTTCAGCTGCAGTTGGTGATTGAGCCACTGCATTTTTGATAGATTGTTTCACTGCATCATAGTTATTTTTCTCAATAGCCGCATCATCTTCTGCTAACCAGTGAATGAAAACACCCACAGAGATAAATAAATCTTCTGCTTCATCAGCAGGAATCGTACCATCTTCAACACAATCAGCAACAGCCATTGCAACACCACGTTGTGCAGGGCCGAACATTTGAACTGCTTGCTTAGATCCTTTGATTGTAACTTTATTGAACATAACCGTAGCAGGTTTAACCATTAGATTAGGTGCTACCACAGCTAAAAGACTAGAAAAACCATCTTTGTTGTTAGTTAAGCAATTAGCAAATGCTGACTCAGCTGCTGAACCACGAGGCCCAATCATTAAATCAATGTGTGCAACTTCGTTTCCATCACCGTTTAAAGATTCGCCTACACGAAGGTTGTTAATTGTAGCCATTTGTTGTTATCTCCTAATTGAGAAAAGTAAAAAAATATTAAATTCTGATTCTAACTATGAATTAAGCATATTTTGTGCCAAAAACACAAATATAGTCGCTACAGTTAAATCAGCTGTTGTTCCAGGGTTAATCCCCGATTGTTTAAACTTGTTGTCTATTTCATACAGCATATTTTCATACTGTTGCGGTTTATCGGTATTCAATAACACATTATGCACAAGAAGCATTTGCTGTTGCACTTGTTGGGTATATTGGCATCCATGCTTCCGTTCGATATGACTATCGGGATATTTACTCAGTAGGGCGGAATAAGACGCGACCGCAGACCAATTAAGATCACCCCACTGTTTGAAACTCTCATTATACCTTAAAATTGAAAAATCGAAAATATCTTTAAAATTTGTTGTATATTGTCGTGCAATTCTATCTTTATTTTCAGCAATTTTCATCGCTTCTATCAAAGTTATTTGTGGCTCAGAATGGACATCTGCTTGTTCTGAGTCACCTAGACCCCCTGGGGATGCTAAAGCAATGGCTTTAAAAACCCAACGCGCATCCTCAATAGTTGAGGATTGTAAAACATGAGCAAGTACGTCTCTAAATATCGCCTTGTTGTCCATTTTTGATAACGCTTGTATCATGGGGGCGCATAGTAGAATAATTCCTAAGTTAGTATTACAACCTACCGCTTCTCGGGTATTCTTTACCGCATAATATATTTTTTCACCCAAGGAATAAGCGGGGTTAGCGATTGGCGTTGCACTAGCAATTGCACTAAGTTGGAAGTCTTTTACGGTCATATCATGCCCTTCGGCATAAATACTGACATTGCCAGGTTTAAAGGCATGTAATTCAATTTCACATGCTTGTTGATAAAGCTGACTAAGTTGGGTTGTTGAAATCATTGAAAAAATAGGGGGCGATCATTCGTATTTTAATAGGCACTTTTCTAGTGCGTAACAAGCATTTAAACAGTGCATGGATACCGTAAAAGCATATCATCAACTAATAATTGGGCAACAGTAAGATCACAAACGGTCTCTAAACCTTTCCAAGCAGGAATACTATTAACTTCAATAATATGGTAATTTCCTTGCTCATCTTCAATAATATCAACCCCTGCGTAATCCATTTTTAAGGCAGTTGTCGCTTTTATAGCGAGATTAACTAAACTTTCATCTAAATTAATGACCTCACAACGCGCGCCTCTGGCAACATTATTAAGCCATGAATGACCACGCCGACGCATTGCAGCAATCGCTTGACCATTAATAACAAAGACACGCGTATCAGAATACCCCGCGCCTGCACAATTAATAAAACGTTGTAAGTAATAAATGCCATTACTCGAAGTTAGCCACAATAAATCAGTCATTTTTTCAATGCGTCTTAAACCTTCACCTTGTGAGCCAAACAAAGGTTTACTAATTAATACGCGCCCTTGTTTTAATTCTTGTTCCGCAATAGCTAATGCTGCTTCACGGTTTCTAAGTACCCAAGTAACGGGGGTTGATAGCCCAGAATTTTGTAGTAAAAAACTCGTCATCCCTTTATCAACGCTACGTTCTATTGCGTAACCATCATTATAAACGGGTATTTTAAGTTCTTTTAATGCGTGAAGTATATCTAAATAAAAAACAACTTCTTG
>CAYROI010000008.1:38807-39925 GCA_964425835.1 uncultured Methylococcaceae bacterium | reverse complement strand
GCAGATAACATTCGCCCTGCAAGTCGTGAAAAAGGGAGACTTTGTAACCACACAGTCCCAGGTCCTGTTAAGGTTGCAAAAAAGAGTCCCTCTCCACCAAATAACATGGTTTTAATACCACCTGCTTGTTGAATATCATAATTTACCGTTTGCGTTAAAGCGGCTAAACAACCTGTGTCTACATGCAATGTTTCACCGACATCTAATTCAATTTTATGCAATGTTCCGCCCATATGAACAAATACCCAGCCTGTTCCTTCAAGCTTTTGCATAATAAAACCTTCACCGCCAAATAGTCCTGTTAATATTTTACGTTGAAATTGAATTCCTATTTGAACCCCTTTGGCTGCCGCTAAAAAACTATCTTTTTGACAAATTAATTTGCCATTATAATCGCTTAAGTTAAGCGCAAGAATTGTCCCTGGAAAAGGCGCACTAAATGCCACTTTCCCTTTTCCTTGCCCTTTTTGAGTAAAAACGGTGGTAAATAAACTTTCATTGGTTAATAATCGCTGCCCTGCTCCTAGCAAACGCCCCATAAAACCTTGCTTGCTATCATTGTTAGAACCATCACCAAAAATTGTTTCCATGCCAATTTGTGCCGTTTTATACATCATTGCCCCAGCTTCCGCCACGGCACTTTCTTCTGGGTCTAATTCAATTTCAACAAATTGAGTTTCTGTTCCATAAATTTTGTAATCTATGCCTTCTGTATAATGGCTACTGCCAAAACCTGTTGAACTATCTGTTGGTAAATGTGTTGTATTTGGTTCTATAGGAGAATCATTTTTGACCGCAGGGGTTGATGATGTTCTATTTGGAAACGCTGTGGGTTTAGGTGAAATCATGCTTGCAGGTGGGGGAGGAAAAGGGGTAACGCCATCTTTTTTCATCCGCCGAATTTCGGCAACATTAAAAACTAGTTGCCAATCCTTCCAGCCCTCTTTCCAGCAATAAGCCCCTGGATGTTCTCTAACAAAAGCTTTTGCATAATTTATATCATGAGGACCTGTTATTTTATTTTCATAAGAAAAATACCACGTATTCATGTTTAACTCCTGCGTCATTTAAAATCATTTTTTGATATTATTCACGTATCATAGTCGTTAAGCAACTCG
>CAYROI010000008.1:30209-38707 GCA_964425835.1 uncultured Methylococcaceae bacterium | reverse complement strand
TCATTTAAAATCATTTTTTGATATTATTCACGTATCATAGTCGTTAAGCAACTCGCTTCTGTGTTTTTGAGCGATGGGCTATTTTAAAAATTGCCTGAAAAATGGCTTTGATATAATCATTAATCTAAATTTACGCTTAATTCATAAGAGATGCTAATGAAAAAATTTATTAATCATTCTGATACTTTATTAGAAGAAAGTTTGGCGGGTTTTGCTAAAGCACATGCGGATATTATTGACTATGATTTTGAGCAGAAATTTATTAAACGCTTAAATTCAACTAAACAGGCTAAAGTGGCATTAATTTCAGGTGGTGGGGCAGGTCACGAACCCTTACATACAGGCTTTGTAGGGACTGGAATGTTAGATGCTGCTTGTCCTGGAGAAATTTTTACATCCCCAACACCGTTTCAAATGGTTGAAGCGGCTAATGCGGTAGAAAATGGTGCGGGGGTTTTATTCATCGTCAAAAATTACGCAGGGGATGTGATGAATTTTGAAATGGCCGCTGAAATGCTAACCTGTGAAAATGCCAGTGTTCTTATTTGTGATGATGTCTCCCTACCAAAAAATCATAGTACAGGCAGACGTGGTGTTGCAGGGACATTAATTGTTGAAAAAATCGTCGGGGCAGCTGCCGAATTTGGGGCTAATTTAGCAAGTTGTAAAGCATTAGGTGATCGGGTTAATGAGGCAACAGCATCTATTGGGGTTGCATTAACCAGTTGTACTGTTCCCGCATTAGGAATCCCCACTTTTGAATTAGCCGCTAATGAAATGGAAATGGGCGTGGGTATTCATGGTGAACAGGGGCATGAAACTTTACCCTTAGCCAGTGCGACCGACATTGTTGAAAATTTGATGACAGCAATTAGTAAGGATTTGAATTTATCGAAAAAACAAGCCGTTTTATTACATATCAATGGTTTTGGAGCAACGCCATTAATGGAGCTTTATTTAATTTATAATTTGGCAGCAAAATTTTTAGAATTACGAGGTATTAAAATTATTCGTTCTTTAGTGGGGAATTACACCACTTCATTAGATATGGCAGGGTGTTCAATTACAGTGACTGTGATGGATGATGAATTAATAAAGTTATGGGACGCCCCTGTAAGTACCGTAAGTTTACACTGGGGTTAAATTAAATGACTGAGGATTTTACCAATATTAACGCGCTTATTATTGATATGGATGGGGTGTTATGGCATGGGAATAAACCGTTAAAGGGGCTAAATAATTTTTTTAATACACTGAGAGAAATACCATTAGATTTTATTCTAGCAACGAATAATTCAACGCTCACTCAGGCTGAATATATCCATAAATTAGCTAAGATGGGGGTAATTATTGAAGAAAAAGAAATTTTAACTTCCAGTATGGTAACAGCCGCTTATTTAGCACAACATTATCCCCCTGAAAAAAATAAGCTGTTTATGATTGGGGAAAGCGGGTTAAAAGAAGCCTTATTAGCGCAAGGATTTATTTTAAAAACAGTTGATGAGACTGCTGATGCGGATGTTGTCGTTTGTGGTTTAGATCGACAGCTTACATGGAATCAATTAGCGACAGCGACTTTAACTTTGCGCTCTGGGGCTAAATTTATTGCAACGAATGGCGATACAACGTTACCAACAGAATTAGGTTTAGTCCCAGGCAATGGGTCAACATTGGCGGCATTAGAAACAGCAACGGGGGGAATTAAGCCGTTGTGTTTAGGAAAACCTGAGCCATTAATGTATCAATATGCACTAAAATTGTTAAATAAAAAGGCTTCTGAAACGATTACCATCGGTGATAGATTAGACACTGATATTTTGGGCAGTGTTCGCGCTAATATTCGCAGTGTTATGGTTTTAACAGGGATTTCATCTAAAGCAGATGTAGAGACAGTTGATTATCAACCTACATGGGTCATGGAGGATATTGGTATCTTAACTGAAGCATTAAGCGATTTAAAAAAATAATTTTTACATAAAAAAGGCGGTATCTGTTGATACCGCCTTTTTTTACCTCGTATAAATAAAACGAACTAACGTTTTGAATACTGAGGACGCTTTCTTGCTTTATGCAAGCCGATTTTTTTACGTTCAACTTGACGTGAATCACGGGTTACATAGCCTGCTTGTCTTAGAGGAAGGCGTAAATTTTCATCAAAGTCCATTAATGCACGCGCCAATCCATGACGAATCGCGCCTGCTTGACCTGAAGGTCCGCCGCCTTTTACGATAATGTTAAGATCAAAATCTGTTAATTTTTCAACACAAACAAGCGGCTGTTCTGCTAACATTTGATCGGTTTTACGACCAAAATATTCTTCAATGGGTTGCTTGTTAATAGTTATTTTTCCAGAACCTGCGACGGCGTAAACACGTGCAATTGCACTTTTACGACGACCTGTTCCATAATACTGCGCTGCCATAATCTGTCCTATTTAGAGTTCTAACACTTTAGGTTGTTGTGATTGATGTCCATGAGTCGGGCCTGCGTAGACCTTTAACTTCTTGAACATGGCACGACCCAATGGATTTTTAGGTAACATCCCTTTAACAGCATTGTTAATAATACGGTCTGGAAAGGTTTTTCTTAGCTTGCCCAAAGTAACAGACTTCATATTACCAACATAACCTGTATGATGGTAATAAATTTTATTTTGTTCTTTATTGCCTGTAACACCAATTTTTTCTGCATTGACGACAATAATATAATCACCTGTATCTACATGTGGGGTATATTCAGGTTTATGTTTTCCGCGAAGACGGCGCGCAACTTCTGTGGCAAGTCGACCAAGCGTCTTCCCTTCTGCATCAATTACATACCAATCGCGCTTAACTTCGGCAGGTTTTGCACTAAATGTTTTCATTATTAGTTAGTTTCATGTTAAGGCTATCAAAGAGCGAGAATTTTACTAAACCCTTGAACAGTTAGCAAGTTGTTTATGTTTATTTCTCACTTTTTAATAAAATAAATTGTTTATTTTCGTGATTCTCTTGGGACATAATCTCGTTTATCATAGCCGGTGTAAAGTTGTCGAGGACGACTTATACGATGTGTAGGCTCTGCCATCATTTCTAGCCAATGCGATACCCAACCCGCAGTACGAGCAATCACAAACATCACTGTAAACATATTTTCAGGGATTTTTAAGGCTCTATAAATAATACCTGAATAAAAATCTACGTTTGGATAGAGTTTTTTCTCAATAAAATAGTCATCTTTCAAAGCATGTTCTTCTAAGGCTAAGGCTAACTCAAATAATGGGTCATCAGAGGGAAAATGTTCTAAAACTTCATGGCAAGTTTCACGGGTAATGGTGGCTCTTGGGTCAAAATTTTTATAAACGCGATGCCCAAAGCCCATTAGTCGGAAAGGGTCATTTTTATCTTTGGCTTTTGCTAGGTATTTAGGAATATTATCAACCGTTCCAATTTCTGCCAGCATTTTTAATACCGCTTCATTAGCCCCGCCGTGAGCGGGTCCCCAAAGTGCAGAAATTCCCGCAGCAATACAAGCATAGGGATTAGCCCCTGTACTACTTGCTAAACGTACGGTTGATGTACTCGCGTTTTGCTCATGATCGGCATGCAGTATTAATAATAAATTTAATGCTTTAACGGTCACAGGGTCTATATAGTTATGTTTATCAATATAGGTTTCTGATGGACGTGAAAACATCATATTGAGAAAATTTTCAGAATATTCTAAATCGAAACGAGGGTAAACAATCGGATAACCGACAGAATGACGATAACAGGCGGCCGCAATGGTTGGCATTTTTGCCAGCATTCTCATGGCAGAAATACGTCTATGTTCTGGGTCTTCCATGTCTAGTTGCCCATGATAAAAAGCAGATAAAGATCCGACAACACCGACCATCATTGCCATAGGGTGGGCATCATAATGAAACCCACATAACGATCCACTTAGTGCCTCATGCAGCATGGAGTGATTATTAATTTCATCTGTGAAATTAAATAATTCCTTGTCATTAGGAAGCTCACCATTCATTAGCAAATAGGAAACTTCTAAAAATGAGCTTTGTTTAGCTAATTGTTCAATGGGGTAGCCACGGTAAAGTAAGACACCTTTACTGCCATTGATATAAGTAATATCACTTTTACAGCTAGCTGTTGAAACAAAACCTGGGTCGTAAGTAAATAATCCGAGGTCGTTATTTAGGCTTCCAATATCAACAGTAGGTGTGCCAAGTGTTCCTTGTAGTAGTGGAAACTCGGCTTCTTTACCCGTGTTGTTATTTTTAATCGATACGGTATTTTGTGACATAAAGGACTCTCAAAAAAATATTTGTTGCGTAATTTTACACTAAGCAACCCCGTAGAGTTAAAAAGATTATTTACCGAAGCGTTTACGGAATTTATCAACACGACCTGCGGTATCGACTACTCTTTGTTTGCCCGTGTAAAAAGGATGGCATGAGGAGCAGACTTCAATAGTTAGGTCTTTAGCTAATACAGAACCCGTTTCAAAGGTGTTGCCACAACCACAAGTAACGGTAATTTGTTTATATTCAGGATGTATTTCTGGTTTCATAGTCGTTAATTATATCGCCTAAAATAGGCTTACAAACTTAATAGGGAACTGGTTATAATACGAGTTCCTAAACAAAACCGCAACTTAAGAATTAAAAATGCGTATTATTACTCTCAATGCAAATGGTATTCGTGCCGCCGAACGTAAAGGCGTTTTTCCTTGGTTTCAGATACAAAATGCGGATGTTATTTGTATTCAAGAAACTAAAGCCCAAGAATCACAACTGACAGCGGATGCCTTTCACCCTAAAGATTATCATTGTTATTACCACGATGCGGTTAAAAAAGGCTACAGTGGCGTTGCCCTTTATTGTAAAAAACAACCTGATGAAGTGATAAAAGGGATCGGTTGGGAAGATGTTGATTGCGAAGGACGGTTTATTGAGGCACGTTTTGGCTCTTTAAGTGTTATTTCTTTATATTTGGCATCAGGGTCTGCTAGTGAAGAGCGACAAGCAGTTAAATTTAAATTTTTAGAACGATTTTTACCTTATTTACAAGCATTAGCTGATAATGGGCGTGATTATATTATTGCAGGCGATTGGAATATTGCCCATAAAGAAGTCGATTTAAAAAATTGGAAAGGCAATAAGAAAAACTCAGGATTTTTGCCAGAAGAAAGGGCGTGGCTTGATGCTTTATTTGCAGATGGACAATGGTTTGATGCCTTCAGACAATTAGAGCAACAGCCAGATGAGTACACATGGTGGTCAAATCGTGGTCAAGCTTGGGCAAAAAATGTCGGTTGGCGAATTGATTATCATATAATTAGCGCAGGTTTAAAAGATAAAGTTCAAGCAACTTCGACCTATAAAGAACAGCGGTTTTCAGATCACGCGCCGTTAACAATAGATTACGATTATTCGTTTTAATAATCTCCATTGACATAAAATTTTTGAGTATAGAAGATGATTAACAACATCACTTTAACCCAGTTTATTATTGAACAACAACGTGAATTTCCAGGTGTTTCTGGTGATTTTACTTTGTTGCTTAATGATATTGTAACTGCTTGTAAAAAAATATCACACTTGGTTAATCGAGGGGATTTAATCGGTGTTTTAGGCGATGCTAACACTGAAAATATACAAGGTGAAGTTCAAAAGAAGCTCGATATTATTACCCATGATATTATGATTGATGCACTCAATTGGACGGGACATTTATCTGGGATGGTGTCTGAGGAAGTTGAACAGCCCATTCACATCCCAAATCAATATCCTAAAGGAAAATATCTGATGCTTTTTGATCCACTCGATGGCTCATCTAATATTGATTTAAATTTAACCGTTGGGACTATTTTTTCAATTTTGCGTTATGACAAAGAATTAGAACCACAAACGACAGATTTTTTACAAAAAGGCTCGAAACAGGTTTGTGCAGGATTTGTTTTATATGGGCCGTCAACTATGATGATATTAACCACAGGACATGGTGTTAATGCTTTCACACTTGATCCTGATATAGGTGAATTTATATTAACCCATCCTGATATAAAAATTCCTGAAGAAACAACCGAGTTTGCCATCAACCTATCTAATCAACGCTTTTGGGAATCCCCTATGCAGCGTTATGTTGAAGAATGTTTACAAGGTGAGGAGGGTATTCGAGGTAAGAACTTTAATATGCGTTGGATAGCGTCTTTAGTGGCTGAAGTTTATCGGGTTTTAACACGAGGCGGGGTGTTTATTTATCCGTTAGATAATCACAAATCAAAATCAGGTCGATTACGATTAATGTATGAAGCTAATCCTATGAGCTTTATTGTTGAACAAGCAGGCGGTGCTTGTTCAACAGGACGAGAACGCATATTGGATGTAGAACCTAAAGATATACATCAACGCGTGCCTTTGATTTTAGGGTCTAAAAATGAAGTTGAGCGGATTGTTAATTATCATTTTGATAATTAGCACATAGAAATTTTTAGTCGCTATGAAACTAGAAAAAATAAAACTCTTAGGGTTTAAATCATTTGTAGACCAAATAACGATCCCTATTGAAGGTAATTTAATTGCTATTGTAGGCCCTAATGGCTGTGGAAAGTCTAATATTATTGATGCCATCCGCTGGGTGATGGGGGAGAGTTCTGCTAAACATTTACGGGGTAGCAGTATGGCGGATGTGGTCTTTAATGGTTCGGCAACCCGTAAGCCTGTGAGTACCGCCTCCGTAGAACTCGTCTTCGATAATAGCGAGGGGAAAGTGGGAGGCGAATATGCCCAATATACAAAATTAGCCATTAAACGTCAGATAAGTCGTGATGGACAATCCATTTATTTTTTAAATGGCACGCGTTGTCGGCGTAAAGATATTACGAGTTTATTTTTAGGAACAGGCTTAGGCGCAAGAAGTTACGCTATTATTGAACAAGGAACAATTTCCCGTATTGTTGAAGCAAAACCTAATGATTTACGGGTGCATATTGAAGAGGCGGCGGGGATTTCTAAATATAAAGAGCGCCGTCATGAAACTGAAATTCGAATGCGTCATACCCATGAAAATCTGGCGAGATTAACTGATTTACGTGATGAAATTAGTCAACAATTAAATCATTTACAAAAACAAGCCCATAAGGCTGAAAAATATACCACCTTTAAAAAACAGCAACGGCTTTATAAATTAGAATTATTAGCAATGCACTGGAATCAGCAGCATTTACTTGGTAAACAATTAGAGGAAAAATTACAACAAGTAGCTTGTGATCATAATCGTTTATTGGTTTTACACCGAGAACATGAAAAAGCCATTGAGAATAAACGTTGTCAACAGAAACAACAGCAACAGCAAATAGACCGTACGCAAAAAGAATTTTATCAGTTGAATACCGAGATAGTTAAACTTCAACAAATCATTGAAAATAATGAACGTAGCCTGCAAGAGACGCAACTGGAAATTGAACGTTTACAGCAATCATTTCAGAGCGCGTTAGATAAATATCAACAAGAGTGTGTTTTATTAGATGACCTTAAACAGCAATGGATTCAGACTCAAGAAAATTTAGTGCTTGCCGAAGAAGTTAAAGAACAAGCTCTAGAACAGCAACAAAATGTGGTCGAACAACAATTAAGCTGGCAACGGCAATGGGAACATTATTGTCATGATGAAGGACAACAGTTGCAACAAATACAACTTCAACAACTTAAAATTTCTCAACTAAGGCGTCAAAGCCAGCAATTACAAGGTCGGCTAGAAAAATTACATCAAGAACGGGGGCAATTATTGGCAACACAATTACAATTGGATATTAGTAATTTAAAACAAAGTATTGCTTTAATTGAGCAACAAAGCGATAAATTACAGCAACAATTAACCAGCTGCCAACAGCAAAGCGAGCAATATCAACGACAATTAAAAAATAGCCAACAAATATTACATAAAAATCAGGCGGCTTTACATACGATTAATGGAAAAATAACCTCGCTGGAATTATTACAGCAACATGCAATGGGGGCGGATCAAGAACAGTTAACCACTTGGTTGACACAAAATCAGCTCATTGAAAAACCGCGTTTATTTGAATTTTTAGTAATAGAAACAGGCTGGGAAACAGCATTGGAAATAGTGTTGGCTCAAAGGCTACAAGCGGTTTGTATTGATAGTATTAATGATTTTATTCCGCAGCTTTCATCGTTAAATGACCATGCTTTAGCTTTGTTCGAAAATAAGCCTTTACGGGGAAATCATTCTGTTTTAGCGTCTTTACCTTCGTTATTAAAAAAAGTCGATGCGCCTTTTGATTTGGCAGGGTTATTAACGGGAATTTATTGTGCTGATAATGTGAATGAAGCGCGTACATTGATTGAAAAATTAAACCCTCATGAATCAATTATTACCCCTGATGGGACATGGTTAGGGCATGATTGGTTAATGATTACGGCAAAAAATAGTCATCATACGGGGGTTTTACAGCGCGAAAAACAATTACGGACATTGAAACAACAGCAAAAC
>CAYROI010000008.1:27779-30109 GCA_964425835.1 uncultured Methylococcaceae bacterium | reverse complement strand
AAAAAAAGAAGCCTTAGAAACTGAGCAACAACAGTTACAACAGCAAAATGAACAAGTCACTGATGCGGTTACTCAAGCAAATCAACAGTTTCACCATTTTCAGTCTCAACTTGAATCATTAACAGTGGCAAAAAAAGCGGCTGAAAAACATCGAGAAAGTTTAAAGCAACAATACAACCTGTCCCAATTACGAATTAATGTATTGCAAACTCAGCGTGAAACGGCATTAACGCCGCTAGATAATGAAAAAATTAAATTAGAACAATTAATGCTACAAAAATTGGCTTTAAATACAGCCTTAACTGAGCAACGTCAACAACAGCAAGTCACGGAAGCTGATATTAATCACCTTGATAAAGCGTTATCAGACACTCAGCAGCAAATGCTAATACAAAAAGAGGCTTTAGATAAACGACGTTTTGAACAGCAAGAAGTGCAAGTTCGCCAACAAACTTTTATTGAACAACTAAACGAACTTGAAGCGAATGTAGAAACGGTACTTAAAAATTTAACCGAGGGTGCAGACCCCCAACAATGGAAAAAATTGTTAGAGGAAGTAAATGTTAAAATTGAACGCTTAGGCGCAATTAACTTAACTGCGATTGATGAATTTAACAGTCAATCTACTCGAAAATCATTTTTAGATGAGCAGTATAATGATTTAACCGAGGCTTTAAATGTACTGGTTAACGCAATTGAAAAAATTGACAAAGAAACACGACTGCGTTTTAAAGCAACATTTGATAGAATAAACGTAGGTTTGCAAGAAAAATTCCCCAAATTATTTGGGGGGGGGCAAGCTTATTTAGAATTAACCGAACAGAATCTTTTAGAGTCTGGGGTTAATATTATTGCAAAACCCCCAGGTAAAAAAAATAGCTCGATTCATTTATTATCGGGGGGAGAAAAAGCCTTAACAGCGATTGCGTTGGTTTTTTCAATTTTTGAACTCAACCCTGCGCCTTTTTGTTTATTAGATGAAGTAGACGCACCTTTAGATGATGCCAATGTTGGGCGTTTTTCTAAAATGGTTGAGCAAATGTCAGAATCGGTGCAATTTTTATTTATTTCACATAATAAAGTGACAATGGAAATTGCCCAACAATTAACGGGTGTAACCATGAAAGAGGCTGGTGTCTCACGTATGGTTGCTGTAAACATTGAAGATGCAGTGGAGCTGGCGGAAAGCTAATGGATAAAGATACTTTAAGAATTATTATATTTTTAGTTGGGTTACTAGTTGTAATAGGCATGATTACTTGGAGTTTTTATCGACACCAAAAAGATCAGCGTGAATTTGAGGATTACGATACCGAGTCATCAAATGATGATTCGACAACTAAGAAAGAGGGTTATAGTTTTGAGGCCATATCTTCGGCATTAAAAAAGACCACAGAAAGAATAACTGAGCCTTTGAAAAATAAAATTGATCCGATTAGTGCAGATGTCAACAAGCAAGAGTCAATGCCTGAATTAATTCAATTATCAATTATGGCATCGACTGAACAAGGGTTTAGTGGGGAAGACATTTTTGATGTATTAAATAGTGTTGATTTAAGCTATGGCAATTTACAAATTTTTGAGCGGCTAGATTCAAATCGGCTAGTTGATTTTGCAGTCGCTAATATCGTTAATCCTGGTATTTTTCCACAAGAGGATTTAGGAAATTTTTATAGCCCAGGATTATCTTTTTTTATGCAGCCTAAAAAAGTCGATCATCCCATTGAAGTCTTTGAAGATTTTATTAGAACCTTCAATTTTGTGGCTTTAAAGCTTGGCGGAGCAATGGTAGATAATAATCGTCAGTTATTGACGGATGAGCGTTTAGAGGATATTCGGCAGCGTTTATAGTCAGTTCATACGTTTATTTACGATACAGTGCTGCCAATTTATCAGGGGATTGTCCCAGCCAATAACGAATGCGTAAATTCCACATCAGCAATATCGTTTTAAAAACCCCAAATTGTTGCCAACGTCGTCCAGAACTTTTTACCGTTGCTTTTAGGCATACAGGTGAACCTTGTGTTTTTAAAGTTCTGGATAGTGCAATATCCTCCATTAAAGCAATTTCCGCATAGCACCCTATTTTTTTAAATAATGTGCTACGAACAAAAATAGTTTGATCTCCCGTTGCAATACCCGTTAAGCAAGACCGCCAATTCATCATTTGCGCGATAACTTTTAGCATTAATGAAGAACCTATTAAGTGGATATTAAAATGTCCCCATTGTTTATCACTAGATAATGCTTGTTCAATTAATATCAAAGCATCATTGGGTAAAAAAGTATCGGCATGTAGAAAAATGAGTATCTCACCTGTTGCAAATTTT
>CAYROI010000008.1:9509-27679 GCA_964425835.1 uncultured Methylococcaceae bacterium | reverse complement strand
GTTTTATATAATAACGAATTATAGGTGATTTATGTACGCAGTTGAATTTGAAGCTAAGATTAAAAATGGCGTGGTTAATATTCCTAAAGAATATAGTGGTATTTATCAAAGTAAGGCTAAGGTTTTGATAAACCTTTGCCAGAAGGTATTTGTAATGCGTTTTATCAGAACGATTTATGAAACTTTTACTTGATACGCATATTTTATTGTAGGTTTTAGCCATGAGCTATAGTTATTTCCTCTTTGTTATAGCAGGTGATACAATCATTATATGACTAAATAATTCTAATCACTTTACAGTCTATTGGTTAAAAATAATGAAAGAATTTATAATATCCTCTAAAAATGCCCTTTTTGTTTTTTTACTGGCATTTTTAGCCATTATTTTTAACCCCTATGAGGATAAATCTGATATGGAAATCATGGCTGTCGTACAAAAAAATAGAGCCAATCTTCACAATAAAAATAATCCTTCAAAACATACAATGATACCTATTGATGAAAGTCAAAAGTTTCGAGGCGTTTTTTATGGTTATCTACCTTGTGATGATTGTGCAGGCATTAAAATGACTTTATCACTAAAAGATAAACAAAATTATTTATTAGTAAAACAATATGCTAGATCCTCAAATAAAGAATATTATGACAAAGGAAAATATGAATGGGATGAGAAAACGAATACAGTCATCCTCACTTCACGAAAAGATAAAAAAATACAACAATATCATATTAAAAATGAAGGCGAATTAATCCTATTAAAGTCGGATGGCACAAAAATAAGAGGGAATCAGGATAAATACACTTTGCTGAGAACGGATAAAAATAAATCTCGGCAAATACATATTCATTAATAGTGTGTTTAACAATGAATTTTAGGGTTGAATCTCAAGACCCCCCAACTATTTTTTTCAGCGCAGGTGAGTCTTCTGGCGACCAGCACGCAGCTAATATGTTTTTAGCGATAAAAAAACAATCGACTAATATTCGGGCTATGGGCATGGGCAGCACTAAAATGCGTCAAGCGGGCGTTGATATTCATTATGATTCTTCCAATATGGGCGTTATTGGGGTTATTGAAGTTATCAAACATTATCGTGAAATACGTGGTGCATTAAAAAAAATGCAGCAGCTTATTCTTAAACAACGTCCTGATTTAGTGGTTTGTGTTGACTATAAGGAGTTTAATTTAAAGCTGGCTCAATTTGCAAAAAAACAAGGCATTAAGGTTTTATTTTATGTCAGCCCGCAGGTTTGGGCATGGCGACCTAAGCGAGTGATTACTTATGGTAAAGCGATTGATATGATGGCGGTTATTTTTCCTTTTGAAACCGCTTATTATGAAGCTAAAAATATTCCCGTTCGCTATGTAGGGCATCCATCAGTTGATAAAGTCCATCCTTTGCATTCTAAACAGGTGGCTATAAAATTATTTCAGCTTGATAGTAATCAGCCTATTATTGGATTATTACCAGGAAGTCGTGCAAATGAAATTAAACGAATGTTACCTGTGATGTTGGATGCTACAAAAAAAATACAAGCGGAATATCCCAAGGCTCAGTTTCTCTTGCCACAAGCCGATTCTATTAGTGATGAATTATTAAGCCCTTATTTAATCCATACCCCGATTCAGGTCATAAAAAACCAGCCCTATGATGTGATTCAATGTTGTGATGGCGTGATGACAACATCAGGAACGGCAACGCTTGAAACTGCATTATTAAATATTCCGATGGTGATTGTCTATAAGTTATCGGACCTAACTTACTCATTAGGACGATTGTTAGTTAATATTGATGTGATTGGTTTACCCAATATTATTGCAGGAAAAAAAATTGTGCAGGAGTTAATTCAACAGGAAGCAACGGGTGAAAAAATTGCCACAGAAATTAATCATATTTTAAAAGATAAAGATTATGCTGAAACAATACGTGTTGAATTAATGAGAGTCAAAGCAAAGCTTGGACAGGGAGGTGGCTCTGAAAATATGGCAAAGCTGGCTTTGGAAATGCTTGAGATGGGTTAAAAGAGCCGACAAAATATCGGCTCTTTTGGTTATTTAAGCTTCCAGTACGACGGAAGATTTAATTTTTTTCATCGCATTTTTTTCAAGTTGTCTAATGCGTTCTGCCGAAACATTGTAGCGTGCTGCTAATTCATGTAAGGTCGCCTTTTTATCAGATAACCAGCGACTGAAGAGAATATCTAAACTCCGTTCATCTAATTTAGCTAACGCCTCGCTTAATAATTTTTCTTTGTAGCCTTTCCAATCTGATTGTTCTACTAATAAGGCAGGATCAGAGGTATCTTCCATTAAATAACTAGCAGGGGCATTATAAGTTTCCTCAGAGGCGGCATCAACGGGTAAATCAAAGGCCATATCCCGACCATCTATGCGTTTTTCCATTTCATAAACGACTTTAAGATCAACGTTTAAGTTTTCTGCAATCGCTTCGGCATCTGCCTTAGATAACCAACCCAAACCTTTTTTAGATTTACGTAAATTAAAAAATAATTTACGCTGGGCTTTAGTGGTGGCAATTTTTACTACACGCCAGTTTTTAATCACATATTCATGAATTTCTGCACGAATCCAATGGACGGCAAAAGAGACCAAACGAACACCGACTTCAGGGTCAAAACGTTTGACCGCCTTCATTAAACCAATATTACCTTCTTGAATAATATCAGGTAAGGGCAAGCCATACCCGTTATAGCCACGGGCAACATGCGCGACAAAACGCAAATTTGACATGACTAACTTACGGGCAGCTTCTAAGTCGCCTTTATCTCTATAGAGAACTGCCAGTTCATATTCTTGTTCAAGGGTTAATTTTGGCATTTGTCCGACAACATTTAAATAACTATCAAAAGTACCTACAGATAAATTGACAGGTAAAACTAGTCCCAAACTCATACGATATACCTCTTAATTTTGAATTTAGCGTAATTTTAGCACTCTCTTGGGGTGAGTGCTAATAAAAATAATGATAATTGTGGCTAACATCAAGTTATTTACAATTTATGTAGCTATGACTCGTAATTGTGCAAAAGGTTCGGATTGTAATATTTCAATCAGTCCTTCTTTAGATAATTCTAAAATTGCTAAAAAACAAATAACCACCCCCGCACGACCCTCTTTTAAGGTAAAAAGTGTTATAAAAAAAACAGTTTCATTAATTTTTAATTGTTCTAAAATATGGCGCATTCTTTCTTTGAGAGAGAGCGGTTCTCTCATAATTTGATGATGACTAAATTGTTCGGTACGATTTAGAACACTTTTAAAGGCTAATAAAATTTCAGTTAGCTCAACTTCGGGATGTTGGCGTTTGACTTTTATTTCAGGTACTTCAATGCGCGTTGGAAAAATATCACGCTCTTGCCTCGGTAATTGATTAAGTTTTGTTGCCACTTTTTTAATCCGCTCATATTCTCTTAATTTAGCAATTAAATTTGCTCTTGGGTCATCTTCCTTATCATCTGCCATTTTTAGTTTAGGTAATAACATGCGTGATTTAATTTCGGCTAATAAAGCGGCCATTAATAAATATTCCCCTGCTAATTCTAATTGTAATTCCTGCATTAATTCGATATAAGCAATATATTGGCGACTAATTTTCGCCACAGGAATATTTAAAATATCTAAATTTTGTTTGCGAATTAAATATAATAAAAGGTCTAAAGGTCCTTCAAAAATTTCAACAGCAACTTCTAATGCCTGCGGTGGAATATATAAATCTTCAGGCAATTCCTGCCATGAAACCCCGTCAACTTTGGCTAAACTCATTTGATGATTATTCACATCGACTCGCTGAAAACTCAAAAGTATTAGTTTAGTCGCTTTATTATGGTGAGGTGATATTTAGCTTAAAATAATAATCTAAAATTTTACCTTTATTGGCTATGATAAAATTGCTATTTAATGCTTTAATCTGCTTTAAAATTAATAGGAAAATGAATGAACCAGGGCAAACTTTATATTATTTCTGCACCTTCAGGGGCTGGAAAAACCAGCTTAGTAAAACGATTACTTAGTGATATAGAGCAACTAAGCGTTTCAATATCTCATACAACGCGTGCAATGCGTGAAGGTGAGAAAGAAGGCGGTGATTATTTTTTTGTCAGTATGGATGATTTTAAACAAATGGACGTGCAGCGGGATTTTTTAGAATCAGCTCAAGTTTTTGACCATTTTTATGGGACGGCAAAACAGAGCGTGATAGAGAAGCTTCATCAAGGAATTGATGTTATTTTAGAAATTGATTGGCAAGGGGCGCAGCAAATTAGGACCATGATGCCGAATTGCCAATCTATTTTTATTTTACCCCCCTCTATTGAGGTGTTGCAGCAACGTTTAGAAAACCGTGGACAAGATAATGAAGCAATTATTGCTAGACGAATGCAAGATGCCGTGATAGAAATAAGCCATTATCATGAATATAACTATTTAGTCGTTAACGATAATTTTGAACAAGCGTTACAAGAATTAAAAAGTATTATTTTGAGTCATCGCTTAACAAGGACACGTCAACAATCAAAACTTAAAGCACTATTAGCACAATTGCGTTAAATTATTGGAGATAAAATGAATAAATTATCTGTTACCGAACGAGACCTGTCTGTTCTTTGGCATCCTTGTACGCAAATGAAAGACCACGAATCTTTACCGCTAATTGCGATTAAAAAGGGTGATGGGGTTTTTATAGAAGACTTTGAGGGTAATCGTTATCTTGATGCGATTAGTTCGTGGTGGGTTAATTTATTTGGACATTGTAATCCAGTGATAAATCAGGCAATTAAAGAACAGCTTGATACTTTAGCGCATGTCATGCTCGGTGGTTTTACCCATGAAGCAGCAGTGGTTTTATCTGAAAAATTACTTGATGTTGCCCCCAAAGGTCTCCGTAAATGTTTTTATTCTGATAATGGCTCATCTGCGGTTGAGATTGCTTTAAAAATGAGTTTTCAAAGTTGGCGGAATCAAGGATACAGCAAGAAAACTAAATTTGTTTCATTGGAAAATAGTTATCATGGTGAAACCTTGGGCGCATTAGCCGTGAGTGATGTGGCTTTATATAAGCAAACGTTTGCCCCTTTATTAATGGATGTCATTACAGCCCCGAGTCCCGATTGTTATTATCGTGAATCAGGGGAGTCATGGGAAGATTATTCCATTCGCCAATTTGCAGCAATGGATAACATATTAAAAGAACAAGCGGATGAAATCTGTGCGGTGATTATTGAACCTTTGATTCAATGCGCGGGTAATATGCGAATGTATCACCCGATTTATTTAACCTTGCTTAGAACGGCTTGCGATACCTATGGTATTCATTTAATTGCTGATGAAGTCGCGGTAGGTTTTGGACGGACGGGGACTTTATTTGGCTGTGAACAAGGGAATATTTCACCTGATTTTTTATGTGTTGCTAAAGGTTTAACAGGGGGATACCTACCTCTCGCCGCAACGTTAACTACGGATGCTATTTACCAAACTTTTTATGATGATTATGAAAAATTAACAGGTTTTTTTCATTCGCATAGTTATACGGGGAATGCGTTAGGTTGCCGTGCTGGGATTGCAACGCTAGGTATTTTTCAGCAACAAAATATTATTGAAAAGAATAAATCGTTAGCGGAAGTAATGCGTAAAGCGACGGCGCATTTTGTCGATCATCCTCATGTCAGTGAGGTAAGACAAACAGGGATGGTGTTAGCAATTGAGTTTGTTAAAAATAAAAAAACACGTATGCCTTTTGAATGGCAACAGCGACGGGGATTAAAAGTTTATCAATATGCACTTACACAAGGTGTTTTAATGCGCCCCATCGCTAATGTCGTTTATTTTATCCCCCCTTATGTAATTACAGAAGCACAAATTCAGCATTTGGCGGATGTGGCTTGGCAGGGGATTCAATTAGCGGTGAAAGACTGATGCGGGTTTCTCGATTATATGTCAATTTTTCCTTGAATATAGGACAAAAGATTGAATTAGATAATGAAAGTGGTCATTATTTAAGAAGTGTTTTACGGTTAAAAAAACCAGCACAAGTTATTTTATTTAATGGTTTAGGTGGGGAGTACCGTTGTACACTTTTAGAAGTGAGTCGTAAAACAGTTCGCGTGAGTATTGATGAAAAAATATCTCGTTCAGTAGAATCTCCCTTAGAGGTCTCAATAGGGATGGGAATTTCACGCGGTGATCGTATGGATATGGCGGTGCAAAAATCGGTGGAATTGGGGGTTAATTGTATCACCCCAATTATTACGCAACGCTGTAATGTGGTGATTAAGGATGGAAAATATGAGCAGAAATTAAATCATTGGCAAAAAATAGCCCAACATGCCGCAGAGCAATGTGGACGTACTGTTGTTCCACAAATTAATCCCATTGTTTCTTTTTCTGCTTGGATTGAAACTGAATTTAATCAGTCATTGAAACTATTTTTAGACCCTTATACTGAAAAACTGTTAACTCAAATTGAAAATAAACCGACAAGCGTTGTGTTACTAACAGGTTCGGAAGGGGGGTTTTGCGAACAAGAAAGACAACTTGCCATTCGCCATCAATTTGTTCCCGTTCGTTTAGGTCAACGAATTTTACGCACAGAAACCGCCTCATTAGCCGCTATTTCTGCGGTGCAATTGTTGTGGGGAGATTTTGGCTAACAAGTACTTATTTAGTCGCAGTAAAAATACAATATTCTGCTAATCTATCATGAAAAAAATCATACTGAGCAAAGCCCACTTGATAATTATCCGATTGAGTTTGCTTACGCAATCCCAACCATTGACTAATTTTTTGGACAGGGGCTAAACGTTTTGCCGTTTTATACATATGTACCGATGAGGGTAACACTTGTTGGCTAATATCAATAATTTGTGAAGATTCAAAGCCCACTTCATTGAGTAATTGAGTAAATTCCTCACGGTCAGATAAATTAGGCACCATCCAGCCATTTAAAAATTCCATCACTGTTTTCCACTCTTTTTCATTAAATTCGCGGCGTAACATAAAGGCATCACATAAGGCTAATCGACCGCCTTTTTTTAATACGCGATAAGCTTCGTTAATAAAGTCACCTTTATTGAGTGCATAGCAAGAACTTTCTAAAGCCCAAACGACATCAAATGATTCATCCTTATAAGGTGTTTTACAAAAATCAGCGACTTCAAAATTAGTTAAATCATCTAATTGACGATTTTTAGCTTTTTTATTCGCATAATCTGCTTGTTTTTGGCTAAGCGTAATACCCGTTACTTTATTGTTATGCTCACCAGCCATCCACAGAGAACTACCACCTAAACCGCAACCTGCGTCTAATACATGGTCACTCGATTGAATGCCAGCGGCTTTATATAGTTCGCGGTTCGTATTGAGCAAAGCCTGATGATGGTCATATTTTTTATCATTATCCCAATAGCCATAATGCAAAGCTAAATTATCGCTATTACACCAAGCAAATAAATAATCGTTATGACAGTCTTCATAATATTCTACGGTGTCTTTAAGCAAGTTGTCGGTCGATGCGTCATCATTTCGGCTTGCATCTCGGTTATGGTAGTCTTTATTGTGTTCTAAATGGTGGGTCTTCACAGCGTAGGTATTTTTTTAGAGGGGTTACAATAGTTAGATTAACGAAAAAAAGGGAGCATTTGCTCCCTTTTTTATTCAAATCAATTTTAACAATTAACTTAAGGCTGACTTTGATTTGCTTTTGCAATGTCAGCAATGGCTGCAAATGCTTCCATATCACGTACCGCAATATCTGCTAAAACTTTACGATCAATCGCGACATTAGCTTTCGTTAGCCCATTAATTAATCGGCTGTAGGAAATACCGCATAAACGAGAGGCGGCATTAATTCGTACAATCCACAACGCACGAAATTGACGTTTTCTTTGTTTACGGTCACGGTAAGCATATTGTCCTGCTTTAATGACCGCTTGTTTAGCAACACGATAGACGCGACTACGCGCACCATAATAACCTTTCGCTTGCTTTAAAATCTTTTTATGTCTTGCTCTGGCGGTTACACCACGTTTTACTCTAGCCATACTGTTCTCCTATTAATTAGCTGTAAGGTAACATCCGCGCGATCATTGGCGCGTCATTAGCGTGAACAGTAGCAGGACCACGTAACTGTCTCTTTCGCTTGGTACTTTTTTTAGTTAAAATGTGACGGCGATGTGATTGCCCGCATTTAAAATTGCCTTTAGCATTTTTTTTAAAACGCTTGGCAGCACCACTATGGCTTTTCATTTTTGGCATTTGTTTTCCTCGTTGTAAATTGAAAGCATCCTTGAATTATAAAGATTTATTAAGGCAAAATGCGTGGCTCCTAATGAATCTATTGGTGACCTTTTCCTAAAGGCACTAAACAACAAAACCCAACATGATTAAAAAATCATCTTAGGTTTTGTCATGTATTAGTTATTTTTTCTTTCTCGCGGCCATGACCATCACCATTTGTCGACCTTCCATTTTAGGAAATTGCTCAACAACAGCCAATTCTTTTAGATCCGCTTCAACACGTTTAAGTAATTCCATACCAATCTCTCTGTGCGCCATTTCTCGTCCCCGAAAACGCACCGTGATTTTAGTTTTGTTACCTTCCATTAAGAACTTGGTTAAATTTCTCAATTTAACTTGGTAATCACCTTCATCAGTCCCAGGTCTAAATTTAATTTCTTTGACCTGAATCTGTTTTTGTTTCTTTTTGGCCGCTTGTAATTTCTTATTTTGTTCAAATACGAATTTACCATGATCCATTATCTTGCAAACAGGCGGATCGGCATTCGGTGATATTTCAACCAAATCCATATTTGCCTCATAAGCCCTTTGTTTGGCATCTGCTAAAGGCACAATGCCAGCCTGTTCACCTGCTACACCAATTAACCTTACTCGTCTTGCGGTAATGGCATTGTTCATCCGTGTAGTTTCTTTTTTAGAAGCGATACGCTAATCCTCCGAAATAATTATCATTGCCTACTTTCAATCTGCTGTTTTAATTTTAAAACTAGTTCATCAATTGAGAAGCTTCCTAAATTGTCACCTTTTTGTGAACGCAACGTGATGGTGTTATTTTCTAATTCTTTGTCACCAATAATTCCCAAATAGGGAATCCGTTGCATCGAATGCTCACGAATTTTAAAGCCTATCTTCTCATTTCTCAAGTCTATTTTTACTCTAATGCCTTGTTTTTCCAATTCAGCCTGAATTTTTTCTATATATTCTTGATGACGAGAGGCAATATTTAGAACCACTATTTGTACAGGAGATAGCCATAGCGGGAATAGACCTGCATGTTCTTCAATTAAGATCCCGATAAAACGCTCCAACGACCCTAAGATAGCACGATGTAACATTACTGGGGTTTTACGATGACTTTCCTCATCAATATAAGTTGCATCTAACCGTTCTGGCATTGAAAAATCGACTTGAATTGTGCCACATTGCCAAACCCGTCCAAGACAATCTTTTAATGAAAATTCTATTTTAGGGCCATAAAACGCGCCTTCACCAGGTTGTAAATCCCAGTCTAAGTTTTTATTATTTAATGCCAATTCTAAGGCATTTTCTGCTTTATCCCAAACATTATCATTTCCTACCCTATTTTCTGGGCGGGTTGATAATTTAATAATGATATTATCAAAACCAAAGTCGGTATAAACTTCAAATAATAAATCAATAAAAGTAGAAACTTCATCTTGAATTTGATCTTCGGTACAAAAAATATGGGCATCATCTTGTACAAAATTACGTACACGCATCAAACCATGTAATGTTCCTGAAGGTTCGTTTCGATGACATGAACCAAATTCCGCCAGTCGAATCGGTAAATCACGATAACTTTTTAAACCTTGGTTATACACTTGCACATGACAAGGGCAATTCATCGGCTTTATAGCGTAATCACGATGTTCAGAATGGGTGGTAAAAATCATTTCACCAAATTTATCCCAATGCCCTGATTTTTCCCATAAAGCACGATCAACCACTTGCGGGGTTTTTATTTCTCCATAACCATTAACACGCAATTTTTTACGAATATATTGTTCAACTTGTTGATAAATAAACCAACCTTTTTCATGCCAAAAAACCATTCCAGGGGCTTCTTCTTGCATATGAAACAAGTTTAAGCTTTTACCTAATTTTCGGTGGTCACGCTTTTCAGCTTCTTCTAAACGATGCAAATAGTCTTTTAAATCCTTTTTGTGTGTCCAAGCCGTGCCATAAATTCGCTGCAGCATTTCATTGTCAGAGTTACCCCGCCAATAAGCCCCTGCAATTTTCATGAGCTTGAAAACTTTTAGTTTACCTGTGCTAGGAACATGAGGCCCCCGACACAAATCGGTAAAGTTACCTTGTTTATATAAAGATAAGTCTTCATTCGCTGGAATAGATTCGATGATTTCCGCTTTATAATTTTCCCCTTGATCTTTAAAAAACTTAACCGCTTCATCACGTGAGCGTAATGTGCGTGAAATTTCGATGTTGTCAGCAACGAGTTGCTGCATCTTTTTTTCAATGGTTTTTAAATCGTCAGGGGTAAAATGACGTTCATAGGAGAAATCATAGAAAAAGCCATTTTCAATCACAGGACCAATTGTGACCTGTGCTTTGGGGAATAATTCTTTAACCGCTTGTGCTAATAAATGCGCGCTGGAATGACGGATAACCTCAAGTCCCTCATCATCTTTTGTCGTAATAATTTGTAAGGTTACATCGGTATCAATTAAGGTACTGGCATCTACTAAGGTATCATTAACGCGTCCTGCTAAAGTGGCTTTGGCAAGACCTGATCCAATAGATTGAGCGACATCCATGACAGAAACCGCTTGTTCATATTCGCGTTGAGAACCATCGGGCAGCGTAATTACAGGCATGTTATTTTTATTAAGCTTAGTACAATAAAAAAGCACCGCCAAAGCAGTGCTTAAATGTTTGGTAGGCACGAGTGGATTCGAACCACCGACCCCCACCATGTCAAGGTGGTGCTCTAACCAACTGAGCTACGCGCCTTCAATTGCCAATATTTAAACTGGGTCAAATGATTCGAGCATTATAACAGTGTGACTTTTAAATTAGCAATGTGTTATTTAACTATTTTTTTAAAAGCCAGATAATTTATTTTTCAATGAGTAAATAACCACGGTTTTCTATAGTGTCAAATGTTTGCATTGCTTTAAATAATAAATCTGCTTTAACCCAGACCCATTCGGAAATATTTGGAATAACATCCATAATTAAAAATGAATCAGAGTCCTGATGATAAGCAGCAATAGGTGAGATATGCCCACCCCCTGGTTGCCCCAAAGCAGAGCGTTTATAGTTTACAATCACATAATTATTACGATGTTTTAAATTTTTTAATATTTCTTGCTTCATTTGCTTAAAATTAGCTTGTTTATCGACAACACGAAGGGTTACCTTTACGCCATATTTATCAAATAAATCGGCGAATTGGCGAAGTTGAAAACCATAATCTTTTTCATTCCCTATGGGCTTTCCCAGCACATAAGGTCTTTCTTTAGAGCTTTTTGAAAGAATATTATCCTGTGAATAGCGATTATAGGAAGGTTTCCAGTTTTTAGGTAAATACGTCAAATCACTTTGAGTTAACCTTGTCTTATCTTCTGGCAATACCAAGTCATGATTGCTAAGTCTTAACGCATTAAGAATCGTTGTTGCTGTTGCAGGACCACAAAAAAGTCGATTATTTTGAATATCAAAATTATTGGCTAATTTAAAAAAATCAATTTTATAAGCAGATTTTTCTAAGCGATGAATGCCTTCTTCTGATCCCCAAGGAATAATATCTTTTTCTTTGGGGGTGATCGTGGTACAACTAGAAAGCAATAGTAGACTAATTATAAATAGCGCGGTATTAAAACACATTGTTTTACTCTTAAATCCCTGACTAGAATAATCCATAGTGCTAACAGCAAGAGACTTTTAAAGTCTTTTTCGTTGATTAAACTGTCTTGTTTTCATTGTTAGCGGCACTGTTTTCTTTTTTAGCAAAGCCCGCCCCTTTTTTTGTCTTTACTTCAAGCCCTAATGCATCAATGAGTGTACGGTAATCCATCCCGGCCTTGTTCATTGCCGCAAAACACGCTGCAATAACCGCAATCGTATTAGGGACTTGTGCTTTTTTCTTGTAGGACTGAATATTTTTTTCACTCACTTTAATAAGTTTACTAAATTTTGGCAAACTAATTTCTGCATCAAGTAACAGTTTTTTAAATTCGATAAAAGTCATTGTGATTTTAGCAACCTGTTGTCATCATAAATAGTTATATTTTATAACTTATCCAATTATTTTATAGACATTTATTAATAAATCCTATATTATCTCTATAACTTATTACTATTAGTAAGTTGTTCTTTAGTTAAATATTATTTTTAAGGAGTCTCTAATGGCTAAATTATTAAGTAAAAAAGTGGCAAGAAAAATTTCTACGAAAGCGGCTAAAAAAGCAGTGTCTAAAAAGATTTTTGCTAAGAAAAAGGTCAAGTCAGTAACTAAGCTGTCAACAAAAGCAATTTTAAAGAAAAAATCGCAAAATAAGAAAACGGCCAAAAAAATTGCAAAGAAAATAATTAAAAAAGCGGCTTAATTTTCATAAAATATAGTGTATGATGAAAAAAGTACGAGTTACACAATAAAACAGCGGTCAGGTTTTACCTGAAAGCCCCCTTTATTTATAAAGGGGGCTGCTTTTTTGTTTTAAGTTTGAATAGATGTTTTTTATGATATTTTTTTGATTAACAATATTATTTATCGCTAACGTCATTTCTTCTGTCTCATCATCATATTGATGTGCTATTTCATTTCTTATTTTTCTTAAAATAATCCATTCTTTAGCACTGTATAAAAAGCCTGTTTTTTCTAATTTATTGAGTTTATCTATGAAGGGTAAAGAGTCACTATTTTCATCATAGACGTGAATAATTAATTTAAAAATTTTGTCGCCGATGGTATCTTGTAATTTTGAAAACCTAAAAATGTATTGATCAATAGCTTGAACCTCATCTTTAGTCAGGGATTGATATTTTTCGACTGTTAAAGGAAAAATATTTTTCATATCTCCATACGCTTCTTCAATTCGTTGCAGATGTTTATCACATTCTTTAAAATATTTTTCGAGTTTTATTTGTTGTAAATCCAATTTTAGTCCTTTTTTTGCCTCTATTTCTATTAGCCTATTGTTATCTTTAGAAAATACAACATCTATTTTTTGTTCACCAATTTTATTTTCCAAATTTACGATGAATTTTATTTTTTTATCAAGTAAATTTGTTTTGCACTTTGTTTTTATATAAAGATCAATATCACCACCTTTTGCGCTATCATCAACACGACTACCAAAAAGATAAATTTCCGAATCAACACCAAAAATTTCATTTTTTAGTGTGATTATGTGGTTAATTTCAAATAAGGTGAGTCTCATTGCTAATAATGCTAAGTAGTGAAACGAAAATTTTATAGTAGTATAATACGCTAATTTTATAGTCAAAAATTTTTTTGACTATAAATGGGAGCGTTACCGCCGATCTTTAAAACAATTCAGTGATGAGGAGGCTTTTAATCATGCGCACTATTTACAAATAGTGATGATAAATAAACAACCTTGTGCCGTTATTATTGATAATGCTTCAATCCGTGTCACCCTCTACAAACTTATAGCGTCGAACTTAATCTAATTGATATTTTGTGGCGTAAGATAAAATGGGTGGTCTGAAAAATTTCGGTTTAAAGAACAAGATAAATTTTGTGTAATTACTTAGTAAATAAAGCATGAACATAACCCGAATTTATATTGAAGAGGCAATACGTAATCATCCTCGCGTTGAAAAAATTTGCCAACGTTTTCCTAAAGCAACCTTAATATCTTGTGAGCGTTACGGTGAAGTATTTAACCCCAAAGCACAAAATTTTCGCCTTCAAAAACAACACCCTGCCTTAATTCTTGCTGAAAAATATAAGAACTTTACTTTACCTGCGCCATTAGGTTATGGCATTGGTGCGAAAAAAAATTATTATTTTTCCCATATGCTCAACTGTTTGTATGATTGTCGTTACTGCTTTTTACAAGGCATGTATCAATCAGCAAATTATGTTTTGTTTGTTAATTATGAAGACTATAACCAGGAAATTAAAAATATTTGTGCCGCATCGCCCAATGAAGCGATTCATTTTTTTTCAGGCTATGATTGTGATAGCCTAGCTTTTGAACCTGTCACTGATTTTGCGGCGCAATTTTTACCCCTATTTAGGGAAACGCCTAATGCGTGGCTGGAATTAAGGACTAAAAGTACACAGATTAGAAGCTTGTTAAATAGTCAGGCTTTTGAACGCTGTATTGTCGCTTTCAGTTTATCACCCGATGAAATAGCCAATAAAGTTGAAGCCAAAGCCCCTAATTTAAATAAACGATTAGCCGCAATAGTTAAATTACAGCAACAAGGTTGGCAGTTAGGTTTACGTTTTGATCCCTTAATTTATCATGTGGATTATAAAATTTTGTATCAACAATTATTTTCTCAGGTTTTCGCACAAATAGATTTACAGCAATTACATTCAGTCAGTTTAGGAACGTTTCGGTTACCTGAAAAATATTTTAAAAAAATTCATAAACTTTATCCAGAAGAAAAATTATTTGCCAGTCCCTTGTGTTGTCAACAAGGGATGGTGTCTTATAAAACAGCCTTAGAACAACAAATGATGGAAGATTGTTCTTCTATGCTTTTGGATTATATCCCTGAAGATAAATTTTTTCCATGTACGGTTTAAAACGTACTTTCTTGGTGACAGGGGCAAGCTCTGGCATTGGGCGAAAAATCGCTGAAGATTTATTAACCCAAGGACATTATGTTATTGGTATTTCACGTGATTGCCAACAATTTGAATACGCTCATCCTCAGTTTGTTAGTGTTGAAATTGATTTAGCAGATTTAAAAATATTAGCTAAAAAAACCTTGGAACTGCAAAAAAATTACCCTGAAATAGTGGGGGTTATTTTTGCTGCAGGTTATGGACAATTTGCCTCTTTGGAAGAATTTTCTTATTCGCAGATTGAAAGATTAATGAATGTTAATTTTACTAGTAATGTGTTTTTAACTAGGGCTTTACTGCCTAAACTTAAACAAAAAAAACGCGCTGATTTAATTTATATTGGTTCGGAGGCCGCTTTAGAAGGTTCGCGTAAAGGTACAATTTATTGTGCCAGTAAATTTGCTTTACGAGGTTTTACCCAAGCATTACGAGAGGAATGTGCAAAAAGCCATCTCAAAGTAAGCTTAATTAATCCAGGGATGGTTAAGTCTGACTTTTTTCAAAAATTGACCTTTGAACCTGGTGAAAAGTGTGGACAACATTTATTACCCGAGGATGTTTCTGCGGCGGTAAGTTATATCTTAAATTCTAGCTCTCATAGTGTGATTGATGAGCTTAATATTAACCCTTTACATAAAGTTATCAATTTCAAGAAGTAGAGTGTGTATTTTCGGCATTAATTTACGAATAGATGATTTATTAAGGATTGGGGATTTACTAATTTCCAAAATAAAAATTTAAATCCTTATTCTTAGGTAGGGTTAAGCGCATCAATAAATGCCTTGGTTGTTTGTGGTCTTTTAGTGGGCTGTATTTCAGTTGCCCAGTCTATTGCTTCAAGTAGATAAGTGGGTAATTTACGTTTATAAACTTTAGTTGCAGGCATTGTCAGGTCTTTTTTAATTCTTTCAGGTGAAGGCTGCATTGCCTTACCGTCTAAACATGAACGCATACTTGCACCGATGGCATAAATATCTGTCCACGAACCAATGCGATTTTTATTGCTATATTGTTCTATCGGTGAAAAACCATTGGTAATTACTAAGGGTTGTTTATGTTTTGTAAGTTCTACAAGTTTTTGAACGGCACCAAAATCTAGTAATAAAGGGGAGTATTCAGGACGAATTAATATATTCCCAGGTTTAATATCTAAATGTACCATTTTGTTAGCGTGTATTTTGCTAACGCCTTCTAATAATGCACTAAAAACCTGCACTAAAAATTCTTCTGATATTGGAGTATTTTTATTGGCAACAATTTGGTTTAATCCCAGCCCATAATCATAATTCATCACCATATAAACGGTAGAATTTGCACTAAAGAAATTAACCACTTCTACGATATTTTTATGTTTTAGTTGGGCTAAAACTTTTGCCTCCTCAAAAAATAATGCGCGTCCCTTATTAAATAAAATTTTATCTTCTTTGGTATTAGGAACGACGACATTATTCCAAGTTCTATGTGCTTGTTTTCTAGGTAAAAATTCTTTAATTGCGACTTGGGTTTGATCTTTTAATAATCGGGCTAAGTAGACAGAACTAAAACCGCCGTGGGCTAATTCGCGCTCTATCATATACTGGTCTACAATAGTGCCTGATTGTAGATAATTCCACTCGGTAGGATAGGTTTTAGGGTCGTAATATTCGGCCATTATGATAAAGGAGTAATGGGTAAAAATGATAAAGAGATTAAAGTTTTAATTGAGCAAATTGAAAATATTGAGTAAGTTTAACTTAAATACCTATTACACCTTATTATTTTATTGTTTTTTAGTCATAAGGAGTAGGTTAAAATAGCGGTTATGAAAAAAAAATCGCTTTATTTAATCTTTTTATTTGCACTCGCTTATTTTAATCCTGTTTTTTCTGCAACAGAGAAAGCGGTAAGCACACCAGTTAAAAATAAACAAGGCTGTCTTACCTGTCATCAAGGGATAGAGAATTTTACTGAAGGCTTAATGATGACGACAATTAAAGGCATGGCACAGCCTTATGGCGATCTTGGGGGATGTGTTATTTGTCATGGCGGCACGCCTAATGCAACGACTAAAGAACGAGCGCATCAAGGATCACCTGCTTTATTAAAAGAATCATCAGGACCACAGATGTTTTATCCCGACCCCGGAAGTATTTGGATTAATGAATTTACTTGTGGGCAATGCCATCGTGGGGTGGCAAATCGGTTAAAAAAATCTTTAATGAATACTGAAGCTGGAAAATTACAGGGTAATTTTTGGAGTTGGGGGATTCAAAAAGATATGAAAGTTGTCTGGGGAAATTATGATCTTAAGGATGAAGATGGCACTGTGCCTGCTATTGGGACGGCGGCTTATAAAGCTTATATGGTAAGAATGTTAAAAGCACATCCCGATCAATTTCCAACAGAATTAAAACAAGTACCTGAATTAGATGTTAATTCTATTTCTAAGCATCCTAATTTAGCAGGAATTACTTACGCCAGACAAGAATGTCAACGCTGTCATGTCGGCTCAAATGGACGTAAAGAACGGGGGGATTATCGCGGGGCAGGGTGTAGTGCTTGTCATGTTCCCTATAGTAATGAAGGGCTTTATGAGGGGGGAGACCCAACGATTGATAAAAAAGAAGCAGGGCATCTTTTAGTTCATAAGCTGCAAGCAACCCGAAAATCTAAAGTAAACGTTGGAAAAGTCACTTATTCAGGTATTCCTTCTGAAACTTGCAATACTTGTCATAACCGAGGAAAACGTATTGGAGTGAGTTATCAAGGGTTAATGGAGTTTCCCTATGGCAGTCCTTATGATGATAAAGGCGAAAAGCAACCAGGTTTACATACGAAAAAATATTTATTTATCAAAGATGATTTACATCACCAGATGGCAAGTCGAGAAGGTAATCCGCAGGGTGGATTATTATGTCAAGATTGTCATACCTCGATTGATATACATGGTGATGGCAATATCGCAGGAACAACTCTAGCACAAGTTGAAATTGAATGTGCTGATTGTCATGGTACGCCTGAACAATTTCCTTGGGAACTTCCTTTAGGTTATGGTGAAGAATTTGATAAACCTTTAGAGAAAACCGAACGAGGATTAGCTAAAGAGCTTCCTAATTATATGCGCTGGGGAACTATTTATAAGCCAGAGCAGGGATATTTATTGACAGCAAGAGGTAATCCTTTTGGTAATGTGATTAAAAAAGGCGATGAAGTGATTGTTCATTCAGCCTCTGGTTTAGATTTTAAAGTCCCTATATTAAAACAAATTAGCGCTGATAAAACTTGGAAGTCTGTAGATGGACATGTGGCGATGGCACAAGTTAAAGGTCATATGGATAACATGGAGTGTTA
>CAYROI010000008.1:0-9409 GCA_964425835.1 uncultured Methylococcaceae bacterium | reverse complement strand
ATGGACATGTGGCGATGGCACAAGTTAAAGGTCATATGGATAACATGGAGTGTTATGCCTGCCATGCAGATTGGGTGCCTCAATGTTATGGCTGTCATATTACTGTTGATTATTCTAAAGGTAAGACTAGTGTTGATTGGATTAAAACCGCAAATTCTTTAGGTAAAAATGGGTTAAATAAAGACTACAAGGATAAATCAAATGCAAGCGAGGGGGATGTCTCTGAAACACGGTCTTATTTACGCTGGGAAACGCCAATTTTAGGCGTTAATGGGGAAGGGCGGGTAACACCGATGATGCCAGGTTGTCAGGTCATTACTACGGTGATTGATAAGAATGGTAAAACAGTGGTAAAAAATAAAATTTGGAATACCCCAGAAGGCCCAGGTTTAGATATGGCGGCGGTTCAACCGCATACGACGGGACGAAAAGCGCGAAGTTGTGAAAGTTGTCATAATAATCCAAAAACCCTAGGTTATGGGATTGAAGGTGGCCGTTTTACGAGTATGAGTGAACCACGTTACATTGAATTAGAAACCGCAACAGGTCAAGTTATTCCTGCGAATGCACAGGTACAAATGCCTGCAATTCCTGATTTGAAATGGGATTTATCACAAATTATTACCCGCCAAGGTAAACAGCTCGTCACTGTTGGGTCTCATTGGCCATTGACAGGCCCTTTATCACAAGCGCAACGCGATAAAATGGAACGGACTCAAGTTTGTATGGCATGTCACAAAGAAATGACGAATGCAGAATTATGGCAAAAATTGAGTAGCAAAAAGGTATTAGACGATAAAATGCACGCGGAAATGATTAATAAACTCATGCGAAGAGCGGTAGAAAAGAATACTCCCTAGATTAATTTATGAAACAAAAACTATGTAATGTCTTAAATCTTGTATTAAATCATTTTAATTTAACCCTTTCCCATCAAGCGCCAGTCACTTTGTGGGATGATGGTTTGGTTGCCTATTATCGTTATCAACAAAGTTTACAAACAGATACCCCGTTGAGTTTTCCTAAAATAGATTATCCTCCTAAAGATTTTCTTCCCACAATGACTGAATGGGAAGAGGTCTGTCATTTACTTAAACCTAAAATGACAATTTGTGAATTAGGCGCAGGAACGGGGCGGTTTACTGATTTATATTTTTCAATTTGTGACCAAGTTTATTTAGTCGATCTATCAGAAAAAATTTGTGAATCTATTTTAAAAGATAAATATAGTCAGTATTCACAGGTAGCGGTATTACAGTGTTCAAATTGTCGTATGCCTGAAATTCCTAACGCATCCGTTGATTTATTTTTTGGTTTTGGAATTTTTTCGCATCTTAATAATGAGCAGCTATTAGGTTATTTAGATGAGGGTATGCGAATTTTAAAACCGACTGGGAAATTAATTATCGAATATCAGTCATTATCAAATGATATTGGTTGGGCGCGTTTTTTAAGTCGAGTACCAGAGGATTTTTCAGAAAGTATTTTCCGTTATCATAGTACGGAAAGTTTAGAGATGTTAGCAAAACGGATGGGGTATAAGATTAACCGTAGTATTATAGATAAAAATGACTTACATGGTTCTTATCTTGAGTTAGAAAAACCTAAGTCTAAAGTTTCCTACGAAGATGTCTTGAAAAGTGCGGCTAAAAAACGTAGCAGTACCGAAGTTCAACAACTTTATTCAGCAACAGGCATTGCAACACCAATGTTTGAAAGAGAAATAAAAAAAGAGACGTAAAGTATACGCCTCTATTTTTTATATTCTAGATTCTGCAAACTTTTGTAATGCTTTAGGTGCGAAAGCTGCTAATAAAAAACCAAATGTCAAAAAAATTCCTGTTTGCTGATTGTCGGCTGTCGAATACAACATACTAATCATACCAAACATGATACTAGCAATTAAAGCCATAAAGCTCATTGCCCGCATGGATGATTTTCGTCCTGGTGCTTCTTCTAAAAAACCTTTTGGTTCATAAATTATTTCAATGTCATCTTCATCGCTATCATCATACATATTTCAACCCTCGTTATTTTAAATAAAGCAATACTTAAACTTTAAATTGCATCACTCCAAGTATAGACTACTTCTACTTTATTTCCTGGTTCACTGTAAACCAGTGATTGGCAAAGTTCTTCAACCAAAACAATTCCCCTACCATAAAGAATCATCTCTTCGGTTGCTTTGGGTTTATTTAAAACTTTTGAGATGTCAAAACCTTCACCACTATCCGTAATGGTGATTTTTATTTTTAATTGATTATTTTGACGAAAGCCTTTAAGAGAAAAGTTTATGCTCCCTGTTGTTAAGTTATTTAATCGCTCTTCACGCTCATTAAAATAAATACCAAAACCTTCAGGGGTACTTTTTAGGTCAGAATCTAGTTTTAAAATCCCATGATCGAGGGCATTGACATAAAGTTCCGTAAAAATAGTATAGAGAGGTTGGAGGTGATCTTCTAGGCTTTTTTCCATATTTTTCAGTTGACTAATTAACAATGGAACGGGATCTTGTATGACAAGTTCGATTCCTGCTAAAGTCAATTGATAATGCCATGCCCAGCGGTCATCTTCTTGAATTTCTGTGGTGGACATATCGGCAATCGCATTAATATCAGAAATCAAATCTTTCTCTGACTGCTCAAAAAGCCTTTCGCCACAAATAACTTCTGCAAGGCTAATATCATCCTCTTGTTCGCCTCCTTGGCAAAAATCCGCTAAAGCGGTTTTAACATTACTGGTTACATTTTGATAATCATCAGATTCTAATAATGCTTCTAGTCGGTCTTGACCAAATAATTCATCATTAGGATCTGTGGCTTCAATAACCCCATCACTAAATAAAATAATGCTATCCCCTGTTTCAATCAATGCTTTTTCAAATAAGGGCTTATAATCAACGTTAGCCGTAACACTTAAAGGATAAAGTGATGAACTTATTTTTTGTTTAATTTTTCCATTTCGTCTAATAAAAACATCAGGCATCCCACAGACACAGACGAGGGCATAATCAAGTTCTCTGCGAACAACCACATATTGCACCGCCATAAACATGCCAATAGGTAATATCTTTTTTAATTTATTATTCATTTCTCCTAAAATTTTATCGCAAGTAAAGCCTTTTGCAATCATTGCTTTAAAAACGTTTGAGGCGGGCAATGCGCCAATAGCCGCTTTTAATCCATGCCCTGTAAAGTCCGCCAGCATGACATGCAATTCACCTGCAGGAGACATTGCACTTAAGAATATATCGCCACTGAACATTTCAGCAGGTTCTAATAAGGTTTTAATTTCACCACACTCATGGCTGTCAGCAAGAATGACCCGATTAAAGACTGTTTTTGCAACTTCTTGATCTCTTTGCGTAGATGCAACCATCGCATAGTAGCTACTATACAAATGTGACAAGCGTTCTACTGATTTTATTCGTGCGGTTAAGATGCGTAAATCAACAGGTTTAGCAATAAAATCATCGCCACCAGCTTCGATACATTCTGATAGTTTTGTATCATCAGAGACTGCGGTGACAAAAATAATGGGGACAAAAGAAGTTTGTCCACAAAGTTCCTTGATACGTTTACAAGACTCAATGCCATCCATGATAGGCATCATTAAGTCCATAAAAACTATGAAAGGTTGGTGAAGGGTAAATTGCTCAATAGCCTGCAACCCATTTTCAGCTTGAATAACATCATAACCATTGCGTTTCAGCAAAACATTTAATAAATGGCGGTTTATTTTATTATCATCAACAACTAACGCTTTTTTCATAGCACAACATTCCCTTTTATCGAAAATTTGGGGGTGTAATCTTTCTTACCGCTTAATCTGCTCCATTTTAAATGGATTGAGGTCATTTGTTAAGCGTTAATGTAACTAAACACACAATCTGCTATCCGCGTATAATGGTTTATTTAAAAATAGTGACTTAACTTAAAATACATTACACGATAATATTATGAAAAAACGACTACTAATTTTCTCATTTGCATTATTCTTGTCTGCGTGTTCTGATCAAAATCAGTATAAGGCCGCAGTATTAGCAGAGATGCAAAAAGAACAGGATATTAAAGATTATAAAATAGATCCTCAAAATATGACTGATTGTGTCGTTGATTTAAGCTCAAAAAATATGCATGGATTATTTCCATTTGATCCTACCCGAATGACCGCTTATCGTAATTACACTACAATGTTAACCGTAACACAATCAGAAGATCCCAAAGCAACTTTAGTTCAATTAGCTAAGGATTTTGGCTCATCTAAAGCTTTGATCGAAGCAAGAGTTAATTATTCTGAAAGTATTGGTAATTGTTTAGCTTCTATTATTATGAAGTCAGAAGAGGAAGAAAAAGAAAAAACTGAAGAGAATACAATCCCAGAACAATAATTAATGATTTTTTGGAGAGGAATTTATCCAATTCCTCCTTCGGTTAAATGGGCGGGTTCTAAAATTTTTTCTAGTTCACTTCGGCTTAATGGTGTCATTTCAACGGCAACATCAATAATCGCGCGTTTTTGTTTATAGGCGGTTTTTGCAATCTCTGCTGCCTTTAAATAACCAATAATAGGGTTCAATGCAGTAACTAAAATCGGATTTTTTGCTAGGGCTTGTTGTAAATGTTCATCTTGAGTATCAAAATCTACGATGGCTTTATCTGCTAATACTCGACTAGCATTGGCTAATAATTCAATACTCTGTAAAATGTTATAGGCAATGACGGGTAACATAACATTTAGTTGAAAATTCCCTGACTGACCTGCAATCGTGATGGTTGTATCATTTCCCATTACTTGTGCGGCTACCATTGCGGTGGCTTCTGGAATAACGGGATTCACCTTACCTGGCATAATACTACTACCAGGTTGCAAGGCGGTTAATTCTATTTCACCTAAACCTGTTAACGGCCCACTATTCATCCAGCGTAAATCATTGGCAATTTTCATTAAACTAACCGCTAACGTTTTACACTGACCTGAAAGCTCTACAATGGCATCTTGGCAGCTTAAGCTTTCAAAAAATGACTCATTAGGTCTAAAGGCTAACCCTGTTTCTGAGGCTAAACCATCGGAAAATTTTTGTGCAAATTCAGGATGCGCATTGATTCCCGTACCAACAGCCGTTCCCCCTTGTGCTAATTGATAGATTCTAGGCAGCGTTGCTTTAATTCTTTCGATGCTATTGCGAATCTGTAAAGCCCATCCTCCTAGCTCTTGACTTAAGCGTATTGGCATAGCATCCATCAAATGCGTACGTCCCGTTTTAGTCACATGATCTAAGGACTTGGCTTTTGATTCAATAACAGTTGCAAGATGCACTAAACTTGGTAGTAGTTGTTGTTGACATTCTAATGCTGCGCTAACATGAATCGCTGTAGGAATCACATCATTGCTACTTTGTCCTTTATTAACCTCATCATTAGGGCTGATGGTAAGTCCTGAAATTTCGGATGCAAGATGTGCCAAAACTTCATTAACATTCATATTGGTACTTGTTCCTGAGCCTGTTTGAAAAACATCAACAGGAAATTGTTCAGAATATTTACCCGCAATCAACAAGTCAGCCGCGCTCATGATTGCTTTCGCTTGTGGCGATTCTAATTCGCCTAATTCAAGGTTTACACCTGCAGCGGTTTTTTTAATCAGTGCGATCGTTTTAATAAAAGCGATCGGCATTGTTAGACCACTGATGGGAAAATTATTGATGGCACGTTGTGTTTGCGCACCATAAAGTGCGTCAGCAGGGACATTTAATTCGCCCATGCTATCCTTTTCGATTCTATAATTTGTTGTCATTATTTAGATTCTCAATAAAAGTCATTACATTGGATTCGTTAAAAGGCCAACCTAATTCACTTTGGGTATTAGCGTGGTATAAAACAGGGATTCTAATAGCATAGGCATTTTGCCATTGAGGATTTTCTGCAATATCAATTAATTCTAGATTAAATTTTGGACACTGTGTTTTGATTGATACTAAGATTTCTTCTGCTTGTTCGCAAAGATGGCAGCCAGATGTTCCTAATAAAATCAGTTGCATTAATGACGCTTCATTGAAGCAAAGAACTGTGCATTTGTTTTAAAATCTTTTAATTTCCCTAGTAAAAACTGAGAGGCAGCCATTTCATCCATAGGCTGTAAAATTTTACGTAATATCCATGTTTGCTGGAGTTCCATTGGGTCAACTAAATATTCTTCACGTCGTGTGCCTGAACGATTAATATTAATGGCAGGATAAATGCGTTTTTCAGCAATTTTTCGGTCTAAATGTAGCTCCATATTACCCGTGCCTTTAAACTCTTCAAAAATCACTTCATCCATTCGTGATCCAGTATCGACTAATGCAGTGGCAATGATAGTTAAACTACCGCCTTCTTCAATATTTCTGGCTGCGCCAAAAAAACGTTTAGGTTTTTCCAAGGCATTTGCATCAACTCCACCTGATAGAATTTTACCCGATGAGGGGGCGACCATATTATAGGCTCTGGCTAATCGGGTAATAGAATCTAACAAAATAACGACATCGTGCTTATGTTCAACTAAACGCCGTGCTTTTTCGATCACCATATCGGCGACTTGTACATGACGAGTTGCAGGTTCATCAAAGGTACTAGAAACCACTTCGCCACGAACACAACGCTCCATTTCGGTTACTTCTTCAGGCCGTTCATCAATTAAGAGTACAATTAAATAGCAATCAGGATTATTTTCTGCAATGGCATGGGCAAGGTGTTGTAAAATCATGGTTTTCCCCGCTTTTGGCGGTGAAACAATTAAACCACGTTGACCTTTACCTATAGGCGCGATTAAATCAATAATACGCCCTGTTAAATCTTCACGGCTGCCATTGCCTTGTTCCAACACAAAACGTTTATTAGCAAATAAAGGGGTAAGATTAGAAAAAAGAATTTTGTGTTTTGCGTTTTCAGGTGATTCATAGTTGATTTTCTCAACCTTAAGCATTGCAAAATAACGTTCGCTATCTTTAGGGGGGCGAATTTTACCACTGACCGTATCTCCCGTTCTAAGATTAAAGCGTCTAATTTGACTGGGAGAGATATAAATATCATCAGGCCCTGCTAAATAAGAGCAGCCTGGCGTTCGTAAAAAACCAAAACCATCTTGTAAAATTTCTAAGACACCATCGCCATAAATATCTTCACCACTTTTTGCTTGTGCTTTCAAAATAGTAAAAATAAGTTCTTGTTTTCGGGTTCTAGCGATATTGTCTAACCCCAAAGATTCTGCTATTTCAATAATTTGACCAATGGCTTTTAATTTTAACTCAGTAAGGTTCATATAGTATGGGAATTTTTAGGAAGTAAAGCAACGGAAAAATCCGTGACAACCACGAAGGTTGTAGAGGTTTTTAAGAATTTCTTTGGTGATTGATATTTTTTGAAGTGCTAGGATAGCAATAACGTAATCAAGTATAGCCTAAAAAACTAAATACGTCCAAGAATTTTATAATGGTTTTAGTTTTTCAATGGTATTAGAAGATTTAAGTTCTGTAGAGTAAGGTATTTTCCTCTACAGAACTAGGCATAGAAAAGGCATTAAAATACCATCCCCTAACCTTTACACTTCAATTTAAAACTTCAAAATCCCTAATTTTAATGTGAATAAACATCTTTTGATTATCGTTTTACCGCAAAAACTAAAAGATTTATAAAATTTAAATAGATACGTTATTGACTACATATTTTTATCAATAAATGCGGCAAGTTCTTTCTTGCTTAATGATCCAACTTTGGTTGCTTCAACTTCACCGTTTTTAAAAATCATTAAAGTAGGGATGCCGCGTACGCCATAAGTTAGCGGCGTTTCTGGGTTATCATCTATATTGAGTTTAGCCACGATAATTTTATCGGCATATTCAACGGCAATGTCATTCAAAACAGGGGCTATCATTTTACAAGGGCCACACCATTCAGCCCAATAATCAACTAAGACAGCTTTATCTGCTTTAAGAACTACTTGGCTAAAATCACTATCCGTTACAGAAAGAACAGAGTCGCTCACGCTATTTCTCCAAAATTATAAAACTGCGACTATAGGAGAATTTGACTTATCTTGTCAATCAATTTTAATCAAATTGATTTTTAAGTTATCCTATAGTTATGAATAATACACATTTAACTCAGACACGTTTTAGTAATTTAGAATTATCCGCTTCTATTCTTAAAGGATTAGAAGCGGCTAAATTTAATTTTTGCACTCCCATTCAGGATCGGTCTTTACCCATTTTATTACGCGAAAAAGATGTCATGGGACAGGCACAAACGGGGACAGGGAAAACCGCCTCTTTTTTATTAGCAATCTTCCAAAAATTAATCAATGATGAAAGTGAAAAAATAAAAAATCCACGGGCGATTATTATTGCGCCAACACGGGAACTTGCCATTCAAATTCACAAAGATGCTTTGCAACTTGGTCAATATCTAAATTTTAAAATTGCGCTTATTTATGGGGGAACTGATTATCAAAAGCAGTTAGATAAAATTAAATCTAATGTTGATATTATTATTGGCACGCCTGGCCGTATTATTGATTTTTATCGGCAGCAAGCTTTTACGTTAGCCAACATTCAGGCGATGGTTTTAGATGAAGCTGATAGAATGTTTGATTTGGGGTTTATAAAAGATATTCGCTTTTTATTGCGGCGGATGCCAGAGCCTGAGAAACGTTTAAGTATGCTGTTTTCTGCAACATTATCCTATAAAGTAACGGAATTAGCTTATGAGCATATGAATAATCCTGTGACCGTAAAAATAGAAACAGAACAGGTGACTTCTAAATCAATTAAACAAAGTGCTTATTGTCCTGCTAATGAGCAAAAGATACCTTTATTGCTCGGATTATTAAAACATTGTAAACCCCAACGAAGTATCGTGTTTGTTAATACCAAAAAATGCGCAGAAGAGCTGGACGCGTATTTGAGTGCAAATGGTCATAAAATTGCCGTTTTAAGTGGCGATGTGCCGCAAGAGAAACGGCAACGGTTACTCAAGAACTTTCAGGAAAATAAAATAAATTTGATGATTGCAACAGATGTTGCTGCTAGAGGCTTACATATCACTGATGTCTCTCATGTTTTTAACTATGACTTGCCTCAAGATGCAGAAGATTATGTCCATCGTATCGGGCGGACGGCGCGTTTTGGTGCAGAGGGAGAGGCGATCAGTTTTATTTGTGAAGAATATGCTTACCATATGCCTGATATTGAAGACTTTATTGCACAAAAAATTCCTGTTTTAAGTGTTGAAGAAGACTTATTGAGTGAGATTATAAAACCTGTTAGAAAGCCTAAGCATAAATTTAAACCTCAAAAAAAATCGGTAGTGGACGCTGTAGAAAATAAATCACGATGTTAGAATCAATGATGCAAATGCGCCGTTAACCAACGTTT
>CAYROI010000007.1:26859-43793 GCA_964425835.1 uncultured Methylococcaceae bacterium | reverse complement strand
CTTTTAAGGCTTTTAGGATATTAATTTGTCGAGGGGTGTTATTAATATGGTCATCGCCCCGTATAACATGTGAAATTCCCATGTCCATATCATCAACAACAACCGTTAAGTTATAAGTGGGCGTGCCATCGGAACGCGCAATAATCAAATCATCTAGCTCTTTGTTTTTAATAATGATTTGACCTTTAACTAAATCATCAATGATAACTTCGCCTTCCTCAGGATTTTTGAAACGGATAACTTTTTCTAAGGTATCATTTTTATCGTTATCTTGTCGGCAACGTCCATCATAACGCGGTTTTTCTTTGCGTAGTTTTTGAGCTTCACGCATTTCGTCAAGTTCATCTTTGCTACAGCAACAATAGTAAGCATCACCTTGATCTAATAGCTGTTGAATAACTTGCTGGTAACGATCAAATCGTTGGGTTTGATAAATAGGTCCTTCATCATAATCTAATCCCAACCAATTCATGCCTTCTAAAATTGCATCAACAGATTTTTGGGTTGAACGTTCTAAATCGGTATCTTCTATTCTTAAGACAAATTTTCCCTGATGTTTTTTAGCATAAAGCCAAGAGAATAGGGCGGTTCTAGCCCCACCAACATGTAAATAACCTGTAGGACTTGGGGCGAAACGTGTTTTTATACTCATAAATTATTTTATTTATCTTTGGTTAATTTAAAAAATTCAGTGTCTGAAATAATATCCTTGTTATTTTCTACCCGATCTAAATAAACTAATCCTTGCAAGTGATCGTATTCGTGCTGAAAAATACGGGCAATAAAACCATCTAGTTCAAGTTGTTGAACCCGCCCTTTTCTATCTTGATAATTAACTAAAATATGCAGATGACGTGAAACTAAGGCTCTAATGCCAGGAATACTTAAACAGCCTTCCCAGTCTTTTTGTTGTTGGTTTGAAAGGGTTTTGAAGCTAGGATTTATCATTACGACAGGCTTCATGACGGGCGCATTAGGATAACGAATTGTAGGTTTAGAGGCAATAATTAATACACAACAGGAATGATTTATTTGTGGTGCGGCAATGCCGACACCTTTTGAATTTTCTAATGTGGACAATAAGTCATTGATAAGGACTATTAATTTAGGGGCATTAAAATCGCTAATTTTTTTAGCATTTTTTCTTAAAATAGTCGCACCTAATTGAACAATTTCAGCTTTCATTCAAAAATACTTTTTAAATCATCACCGACATTATCAGTCTTTACAGCTTTTGCAAAACTGTCATCAATTAAGCCTGTAATATCATTGTTTTTTAATAACCCCAGTGACACCATATCATCTGCCATTGCCTGCATTTCAGATTGTTTGGGAATATAATGATTAAAAAGCGTTCTATTTTTTGGATGTGTGAGCGCGTAACGAACCAAATCTTCTGACTGATTCCAATAACTTGCAGCAATTTTTATGGTTTCATCAAGATGTTTTTCTGCCCAAACACCTGAACGGACAGCCCCTTGAACTAACATTTTTACCGTTTCTGGATCGGTTTTAATAAAATCATTTCTAACGATAACAAGATTGCAAATAAAATATTTAGAAATATCTTCGGCATAAAGTAGCTTTTCAGAGTCCCCTGACTTTAAGGTTTGTACGGCAAAAGGTTCTCCTACAAAATAGGCGTCTAATGCACCCGCTGATAAGGCTGATGCCATATCAGGTGGGTTCATTTCCACGATATTAATTTGTTTTTCCAGTCCCCGTTTTTTTAATAATTTTCGCAAAACAATATTATGTCCTGAAAAACGCATCGGTACTGCAATTTTACTACCTGCCAAATCACTTAGTGAACGAACTTTAAGATCTTTTCGCGTAACTAAGGTACTTTCGTGACGATTTCCAATATAAACAATTTTAATATCTTCATTTTGTTGGCGTAACACGATGGATAGTGGGGCAATAATAAAAGCGGCATCAATTTTTTTATTGCGTAAAGATTCTGCCATTTCTGCAAATGAGGCAAACTTTAACGCCTTAAAACGAATATCTTTATTATCTTTACTGGCATAATCTAGCAAGGGGGTTGCTAAGTTAGTAATAACGGGCATATAACCCATATAAACGGTTTTTTTACTCCCGTGGTCAAAATTTAATTGGTAGTGGGCAAAAGAAATAAAAATTAACCATAGTATCGAAAGAAGGGTTATTTTCCACGGTAGGGTTATTTTAGATAGCATAACTCACCCCTAACATAAAAAATATTTCATCACGTAGCGCTCTTAATTCTGGATTTTTTCCTAAATCTCGAGGTCGTCCGAAGTCTAATTTTCTTTCTAGTTTAATTTTTGCAGGTCGTTCGCTCACGACAATGACTCTATCACCCATAATCAAGGCATCATCAATATCATGTGTGACAACAAGCGTTGTTTTTCTCATAAACTCGTGCATATTAACAACCTCTTCACGAATTCTCATATGAGTTAAGAAATCTAAGCCACTAAAAGGTTCATCCATGATTAATGTGTCAGGGTTTACTGCAAGGGCGCGTGCTAATTCTGCGCGACGTAACATCCCGCCTGAAAGCTGATGGGGGTAATGATGTTCAAAACCTGTTAATTCCACCATACTAATATGCTCTTGCGTGGTTTTTTCTTTTTTTTGTAAATCGTCAAGGTGACGTAAACCTAGCTCTACATTTTCCCAAACAGTCATCCAAGGTAATAAGCCACTATGCTGAAATACAAAAATATTATCTGCGCGAGGCCCTTCTATGGGTGTGCCATTAATTAAGACCTCACCCGAGGTTGGTTGTTCAAAACCTGCAATCATTCTTAATAAAGTCGATTTTCCACAACCTGAAGGACCTAAAATACAAACCATTTCGCCATCTTCAAATTCTAAATTGATATTATCTAAAACCTCAATAACATGGTCTGCTGTTTGTGAGCTATTGGAACGTGCAACACGCCTTTTATCAAGATAGGACTTTTTTAAATTCTTTATTTGTATATGACTCATTATTTTGACAACCTTCCCCATGCAGTTGATTCAATATTACCTAATATTCGCATAATATAATCTAATAATAGACCTATAATGCCAATAACAATCATCCCTACCATGACATAATCCATGCGCAGTGCGTTTCTTGAGTCCAAAATCATATAGCCTAAGCCCGACTGTACAGCGATCATTTCTGCTGCAACCACTACAATCCACGCGATGGTAATGGTTAATCTTAATGCAGTAATCACTTCAGGGGTAATCGCGGGCATAACAATTTTAGTAATAACCTCATAACGATTAAAATTAAAATTAGCGGCTACTTGAAAAAAAGTGGGTTTAATAGATTCAACAGCGACGCTAGTTGAAACTACCATTGGAAAAAAACTAGATAAAAAAATTAAGAAAATAGCGGGTAAATCACCAATCCCAAACCACAACATCGCTAACGGTATCCATGCTAAAGGTGAGATGGGTCTTAAAAATTGAACCAGTGGGTTAAATAAAAGTTTAGCTACTTTTAAACGCCCTAAAATAATTCCGAGGGGAATCCCTAGAATCACTGCCAAAAAGAAACCAACGCTTACTCTAAATAAACTGGCAACAGTATGCTTTAATAATTGACCATTACTAATTAATTCCTGCATACTAGTGAATACCGCTAAAGGACTTGGAAATACTTGACTACTCCAGCCACTAAAGCGTGTTATCAATTCCCAAATTAACAAAATACACAAAAATGTTATTGAAGGGAGAATAATTTCTCTGTGAAACATTTAAGATTCCTTTTTTTAGCGTATGTAATTAACGATGCCGTTGTTTTTGTTTTTTAACCCATTAATTTATAAAAATATCTTGTTAGTACGAACACTAATCAAGTAATAAGTCTATAATATTTATGAATTAAATAACTCCGATTTCTTTTGCTAGTGCATGATATTGTTTAGCCGAAAGTGCCTTTTCATCATAATAGGCAATCGGTTCATTAACAATTTGAGACTCTTGCATTTTAGAGTCAAAATTAATTAAAGTGTTGAACATTTTTCCTTCATATTTTTTCTTTAATTTTGAATAGATAACTTTTGATGCGGTATTAGTCTCATCAAAGAGGGTAATTAAAACGCTATAATCAATCGTATGGGTTTTTGTTACTGCTTTAATAATATTTTCTGTTTGTAATACCCCATTCATCGCTAAGAATTCACATTGCGTAGGAATAATAACGAAATCTGCTGCCATCAAAGCATTCGGTGTAAAAAATTTCATAGAAGGCGGGGTATCTACTAAAATATAATCAAAATGATCTTTGATTGGCTTTAAAGCATCTCGTAGAAAAAATCCAAAATCTTTTTGTTGTAGGCAGTGTTTCGCTAATAATGCCATCCGACTATTTGAAGGTAACAGCCATAAATTTGTGCGGACATTTTTAATAACTTTCAAAATATCAATTTCTTTTTGTACAATTTCATAAAAAGAATATTCGTTTTTTTGTCCTAATAATAAACTTAAATTGGCTTGTACATCAAAATCTATGAGTAATACGCGTTTACCCATCATTGATAAAGATGCCCCTAGATTTAGGCAGGTTGAGGTTTTTGCAACGCCGCCTTTATGATTACAAATCGTAATTACTTTTTTTTCAGGTTCTATGCTAGTTTGTTCTAGTTCATATACATCTTCTTTAGGCGAAGTATCAACAGAAAAAACATGCTTACATTTTGAACAGCGTACTTTAAAGAGCGTTTTTTTTATTAAGCTGGTATCTAGCCGAAATCTGGTTTTACATTTATCACAAATAATAATCATTAAAAAACTCTAGGCTCAGGACAAAGATGGGTCATTCGTGTGTTCATTAATTATCGTTTCTATTTCATTGACAAGATCAGCCTCGTCAACAACGCTATCCACCAATCCCTTTTCAACCGCACATTCAACTAAATTAGGGTAAACACAAGTATCACTTTTTTGGGCAATCGTAACCCCTAATTTTTCTTTAATCGCCAAAAAACCTTCTGAACCATCATCGCCAACGCCTGTTAATAAGACACCTATGGTACGATCACCAAAAATTTGTGCTGCTGAGGAAAAAAGTTTATTTAAAGGTTTTTTCACCGCTTCTGAAATGCTTAAAAGTGCTTCATTATTTTCATTAACGCTTATGCTTATTGCATATTCATTCGAGGCTATATAACAGATCCCAGGCTCTAATATTGCCCCATCAGCTGCCTCACGTATACGCCAACCACTGTACTTATCAAATTCTTCAGCAAAAGCGGATAAAATTTTAGGTGAAATTTCTTGCACAATAATTGCAGCCGTCGATAGTTTTGGAGATAGCCTAGAAAAAAGACGAATGCTGGTATTAGGCCCACCTAATGTTGTCCCTAATAATAATAAATAATCTAAATTCTGAAACCCATAATAATTTTCCAGTTCATTCAGCTCATTAATAGGTTGAACTTTGACACGATGAATATTATGAATATTAACGGAAACGGCTATTTTTATACGTCTTATAATTTGTTGTTTTGCATTATGAATATCTTGTGAAATTGCACCAGAAGGTTTCGGTAAAAAATCAACAACACCCAGTCGTAACGCTTCAAATGAAATCGCCCCATTACTAAATAAAGAACTTAACATCACCGTGGGAACAGGGCATTCTAGCATAATATGGCGCACAGCTTTGATTCCATCCATTACAGGCATATCAACATCCAGCGTAATGACATCAGGTTTCAGCGCTTTAATTTGCTCTAAAGCCAATTGACCATTTTTCGCAGAGCCTACGACTTCAATATCTGGGTCAGAGTTTAGGATTTCACTAATCGCTTTAACCATAAAACTTGCATCATCAACGACTAAAACCTTTATTTTTTCTGCCACACTATCCTCTGCTTAATTAAAAAATATTGAATAATCAATAAAGAAATATTAATCTTTATATTCCAGTCCTGCCAATGATTTTTGTTCTTGTCTACGATGTTTTCTTATTTGCTTGTCGGTTGTCATATTAATCAATTCATAAATATCTAAAATCAAAGAAATTCGCCCATCTCCAATAATTGTTGCGCCCGAAAAACAATTCTGCTCATGTAAATAATCAGCAAGCGGTTTAATAACGACTTCTTCTTGTCCTATTAACGCATCAACCATAAGTCCTATTGTTTGCGTCCCCGTATTAACAATAACGACAAAAAAGTCACCACTGCCTATTTTATTATCAGATTGAAGTGAAAATAGGGTGGCTAAACGAAAAATGGGGACAGTTTTTCCTCGTAGATACATGACTTCGGTTTCTTCCATAATGGAAACATCACTTTCATCAACGCGTAAAGTTTCTTCAACATTTGCTAATGGAATAGTAAATGAGTCAATGCCTACTTTTACTAAAAGGGCGGGAATAATAGCCAGTGTTAATGGAATTTTGAGGCGCATTTTGGTTTCAACACCTTTTTTCGATTCAACATCAATCGTTCCATTGAGCTTTTCAATATTCTTTTTAACCACATCCATGCCCACACCACGCCCAGAGGTGCTACTAATTTCTTTCGCAGTTGAAAACCCTGGCATCATAATAAAGCGTGTTAAATCATTATCATTCATCCGATCCAACTCTTCCCTGGTAAACAGTTCCATTTTCTCAGCTTTGAGTTTTATACGCTCAATATCAATACCACGTCCATCATCGGTCACTTCAATGACAATATGATTACTTTCGTGATAAGCCTCTAACACTAATTTTCCAATTTCAGGCTTACCCGCTTTAAGTCTATCTTCGGGTAATTCAATACCATGACCAATGGCATTTCTAATCATGTGCATTAAGGGATCTGCGACTTCCTCTATAATCATTTTATCAAGTTCGGTTTCTTCCCCTCGAATTTCTAAATTTACTTTTTTGTTATTGGTGTTGGCAACGTCATGGACGAGGCGAGGAAAGCGATTAAAAATCTGCGCCATTGGCAGCATTCTAACCTTCATCACCCCTTCTTGAAGTTCATTTGAGGTTCTGCCTAATGAAATAATTGCCTCACTAAACCGATAGGCGAAGGTTCTTACAGGTTTCAGATCTTTTTGTCCTAATCCTGTTTCTTTTAAATATTGTTGCAGTTCAGAAATTTCTGTCGCTAATTGGAAAAAATAGGCTCTATCAACAATCAATTCTCCAACTTGATTCATTAAAGAGTCAATTTTATCCGCATCAACACGAATACTTTTCTTGAATACTTTTTCACTATTGCTATTTGTTGCAGCTTTAGTCGCTTTCTTATTCTCTTTTTCTTGTAAAATAGGTTGCTCTATTTTTTTCTGTTCTTGCACACCCGTATTAGTATCTGAAATTATTCTTTGTTGTTTTGAATCTTCAGCTATTTTAGGGCGTTCTTTATTGGCTTCAGCAAGGGTTTTAACTTCAAGAATTAAATCTTTTTTCGTTTCAAGTTGCTTTTTTTGTTTTTCTTGTTTCTCAGTTGCAGTCGAATTAAGTAAAGCACCAAAGACTTCATTAATAGGCTCTGATGTAATTGATTGTTCAATCATTGAAACATCAAGAGCAGAACTTAATCTATTAAATAAATCATTCTCGGTATTTTCAGTCTTTGAAGCAGTATTGCTAGTATCTACTGTTGGATTTTCAGATACTAAGTCATTAATAAATGCTAATTCTGCCCCCAAAGTTTCATTTTTTGTATCCAAAGAATTTATGGCGATAGCTTGTGATAAATTTTGTTCAATAGCTTTATCTTTAGTATCAATAACTTTTAGCTGAGGAAAAATATTTTGTAATCTGAGTAGGTTTTCTTCCATGTAGGAAAAGGATACATCGGCTGTTATCATCAAATCTTCTTGAGAATCTGAAACTTTATTTATCCAGCCAGCGTAAAAATGTGTTAATTCCTCATATGCCATATAATTAGCAGAAAACTTAAGGTTTTCCAGTGCTTGCATGACATTATATAATAATTCTTTTTTGTTATAAGTGGTTTTTAACTGGGCAGTACAATCATTTAATAGTGTAAATTTTTCTTGTAATTGCGAAATAAATATTCCAAATAATTCTTGGTCATATTCTTCTTCAGGTAGTCTCAGTTCTTCGTTTGTAGCAATCTGAGTGGCCGAATTATCTGTTTCAATTTCAATTGGGGGAGGCGAATCTTTTTCTATGTTTTCATTTGTTGCTGATAAAAAGGCACTGGCAGCTTCATTTTCGCTTTCGTCAGTTAAAAAAGAGCTTATATTTTCCTCGGATAGAAAAGGGTTAGGCTCTTCGCTGACATCATCTAATAAAAAGGTGGAATTATCTTCTTCTGATAAAAAAGAGCTAACATCTTCTTCATCATCTGACAAAAAGGTGTCAAGTTCTGTGTTTTCTTCGTCATCTAATAGAAAAGAAGAAATGTCAGTTTCCTCTTCATCATCTTCAATGATTGTCTCTGTCTTATCATCACTGTTTTCTTCAGGGGGAGCAACCCCTAAATGAACATTAAGTTTAGTAATTAGATCGTCAACGTCAGTTTCTTCAGTTTGCGACCGTTCTAAATCATTAACGAGCAAGCTAAGTCTATCTTTTGCTTGAATCAGTATCTCAATAATTTCTAAAGTTGCTTGTTTTTTTCCTTCTCGGAGTAAATCAAGCAAATCTTCTAGGGCATGACTAAGCGCGGAGGATTTTTCTAGCCCTACAAATTGAGCTGCACCTTTGATGGTATGTATCGCTCTGAAGATCGTATTAAGTAACTCATTATCGTTAGGGTTAGATTCAAGCGATAGTAAAGCCGCTTCCATCTCTTCTAGGCTTTCACCTGCGCCCATAACAAAATCTTCAAGTAAAGATAAGTCAATCATAATCAGCCCTTTTAATTAGCCGCTATCACATCAAGAATATCTTGAGATTTATGTTTATTTATAAAACCTATTGCACCGATTTTTTCTACATCTTTACCATACTTATTTTTATCTAAATTTGAAAGAAAGAGAATATTCGCCTGACTATCATGATCTAAAATTGCTTTTGCTGCACTTAAACCATCCATTTTTTCCATCGTGATATCCATGGTAATCAAATCAGGGTGCAATTTTTTATATTCTTCTAATGCTTCAAGACCATTTTTAGCTTCACCAATAATGGTATGCCCACCACGATTCGTTAATACCTTGGTAATCATTTTGCGCATCATTGAAGAATCATCAACAATTAAAATACGTTTACCCATTATTTATTCACCCTATTAATCTCCGAATATTTTTTCACGAACCCATCCCAGTTTTTATTAATCGACAATGACAGTTTTTAGTTTTTTAATTTCATCAACCAATAAAATACGACTAAAATCCAGTAAAATAAGCAGGGCATCTTCGATCTCACAAACCCCTCTAATATATTGACTTTGTAAACCTGCCACTAAAATATCAGGCGGTGGATCTATGCTGTCCTCTTGGATTTTGATGACATCAGTAACCCAATCAACAATAAACCCTGTAATTCTACCCCCAATATCCAAAATTAAAATCCAATCGGTTTCTTGGCGATAATTACCTGTCTCAAGATTCAATCGTTTTCGTAAATCAATAACGGGGATAATACTACCCCGTAAATTAATTACGCCCTCAACAAATTCAGGCGAATTAGGTACATAGGTGATAGGTGCAGAACGAATAATTTCTTGCACCATCAAAATATCAACACCGAATATTTCTTTACCTATCTTAAAACCTACCATTTGAATAAGCTGTTCTTTTTCTGAGGAATTATCCCTTATTCTGTAACTATCAGTCATTGTTTAATATGTCCTGTTGACTAAATTTTGAACTGTTTTACCTGAGTGGTTAGTTCCTGCGATAGATCTTGTAAATCTTCGGTAATCTTTACCACTGTTCCTGCACCTTCCACAGTCTGTTCAGCCGCTTGTGCTGAGGAATTAGAAATGTTTACCACTTTTGCTGAACGTTTTGCTTGTTGCGCTGTCATTGCACTCATATCACCTGTACGTGCCACAATACTATCCATTTCTGTTCCGATTTCATTGGCTCCTTTGTTTGCATCTTCAACTAATTGCGTAATACGGTTAGATTCTTCAAGTAATAATAACAAGGCTTTTTCTGCAACTTCACGACGTTCTCCCTGTTCACCCGCCATTCCCGCAATTTGTTCAGCAAGTACGTTTAGATCTTTCATTAATCCTTGTACTTGTTCTGTACCTTGGGCTAAAACATCGGCTGTTTTTTCAATTTCATCAATCGCTTCCATATTAACTCGACCCCCTTCATCAATTTTAATCAATGATTGTTGTGACTCATCGGTCAATTTTGATCCTTCTGCAACCCGCTCGCTTGAATCTTTAATTAATTGCGTGATTTCTTTTGCAGCCTCTGATGAGCGTTGCGCTAGTTTACCTACTTCGTCCGCAACCACCGCGAAACCTTTACCATGTGCGCCCGCTCTTGCCGCCTCAATCGCAGCATTTAGTGCCAATAAGTTAGTTTGTTCTGCAATTTCGGTAATTACCCCAATAATATCAGAAATTTGCTCTGATGACTCAGCAATAGCCTGCATCCCTTCCACTGTTGAAGCAACCGATTTTTTACCTTCTTCTGCCGCTAATAATGAAGCTTTACCATGTTCAGTTGCTTGGTTTACCGCTTTATTCATGTTTTCCACAGCCCCTGTAATTGATGCTACCGCAGAAGATACACGTGCTACCATTGCACCCTGTTCTCTTGCTGTTGCCACAACCTTGGTACCAATTTGCCCCATTTCAGAAACTCGAACCATAGTCTCAGTCGCCTCCTTATTCTGTGTAGCCGCTAAAGCTGATACTTTTTCTACAGCATCAAGTAAACGAGTAATGGTTTTTGTCGAGTTTTCCGCTGCATCTTTCTGTGCTTCTGATGCCTTGCTAACTTGACCTGCCGTTCCGCCCATTTCGGAGATAATATCCACAGACTCATGAGCCCTGATTAATTCACTTTGCGCTCTTTCTCTATTTGCAGCCGCTCGTTTTGCCACATCTCCTGCACTATCAGCGACTTTAAACGCTGATTCGTTAACTGTTCTAAAAGCATCATGAATGATATGCATCATATTGTTAAACGATGCTGACATATGCCCAATTTCATCATTTGATTCTACAGGAACATCAAGAGTTAAATCGCGGTCTTCAGAAATTTTAGTAATCGTATTCGCCATGTTTACAATTGGATTCGCAATTGATTTGGCAACATACAAGGCAAAAGCCACAATCACAATACCAATAACCAACCCTAAAATCATCATATAACGCCGTAACGAAACAACTGATTCCAAAGCTTCTTCTTGGTTAATTTCAGCAATCAATGCCCATGTGGTATTAAATACTTTTAATTGTGTATATGATGATAATACAGGAACGCCACGATAGTTATCAATCATAATCGCACCTTCATTCCCTGCCAGCGCATCTTTAAGTGCTTGCGTTTTCACACTACCGCCATTTGGGTTTTCAAACGAGGCTTTTACCTTGTGGGTTTTATCAAAGACAGAGTCAGAACGCATTAAATTATCCGACCCTACTAAATAACTTTCGCCTGTTTCCCCCATTCCAGCACGTTGCTGCATCACCTCATTAATTTTCTTAATGGACAGTTTGAGTACCACAATTAATTCTACTTTACCGTCTTTTACCACAGGTTGTGCTACAAAAGCTGCAGGATAATAGTTCGAAGGTTCATAAAGTTTAAAATCAGCAAAACCAAAGGTTTTAGATTTAACAACCTGACCAATGAGTTTTCCAAGATTACTTGAAGCATATTGACCTGTTAAGATATTGGTACGATATTCCAAATCATGATCTGTGGTGTAAAAAATGAAACCACTAGGATCAATTAAAAATAAATCGTTATAGCCATAAGCTTTTTTGTATTTTACAAGAAAATCTTCGTCTTCCCCTTCAGTTTTTGGTACAACCACTTCCTCCATTTCTGCAGAAGAAATAACCCCCCAATTTAAACCAGCAATATCTAAAGGGGTATAAACACTAATTTTTAAAACGCCTGTTGATCCTAATTTACTAATTTTTCCTGTATCACCTGAGATCACTGCAGTCACATCAGCCCCGAGTTCTTGATCACCAATTTTACCTTTCTTCAATAAACGATCACTACGTAGTGAGATTTTATTATTATATTTCCCAACTAAGTAAGATTCTGCTGTTTTCCCCAAACCACTTCGCTGCTGAGTAATTTTATTAATTGAATCTGCTGAAATCTGGAAAACGGCACTCCCTATATAGCGTCCTGCATTATCCGTTAAAGGCGTTGCAAAAAAGGCAACTTGGGCTTTAGAGGGTTCATACCAAGCAAAATCTTCCACAACGATTTGCGAGCGTGACGCTGCATAAACATGACCTAACCCTGATGATTTTAAGCTCCCTGTTTTAACATTCGCTCCAAAATCTGATTCTTTAGCAACGGTGTAAACGACATTACCTTCAGGGTCAATTAGAAAAATATCATAAAAATCTGATTGAACAAGAAAGGTTTTAAAGCCTTTTTCTTTTGCAGCGGATAAACTTTTATAGGCTTCACTTTTAGAACCTTGTTTAAAAGCTGCTGTAAATAATTTGATCCCTTCGGTAAAACGTAAGTTATTTTGTACGTCAGTCATTAATTTAAAATGCCTAGTAAAATAAGCTTCTAGCTGCGTTTTTTGTAGGGCTTGGATGGCTTCAAGTTTTGCAAAGCCTTCATTTTTCATCGCAGTTACGGTGTTTGCCAAAACCGAGACATCGCCTTTACGCGCTGCGAAGTAAGATTCAAGTCGTTCTTTTTTTACCTGCCGAACCGCTGTTAGTGAGTCAAAAATCTGTTCTTCTAAGGCGGCAGAAGAATTCGTTGCCGCAATAAAGCCACTCACAGCGAAAGGAATAATCCCTACAAGCAAGAAGAAAGCCAGTAGTCTTATCCTGAGACTGAGGTCTCTAAACCATTTCATTTTAATTTCCTCATAGAATCATCATGTTCACACGGCACTTAATCGACCGAATAGATTAAAAAATTATTTATTTCTGTAGCAATATCCCTATCTGCTACAACGACTTCTGCTTCACACAAATTCAAAGCAGATAAAGCCATGTTATTGTAAAGACAACTGACAGGTGATTGAATGATTGCTCCGCCTCCTACACGAACTATTTCTTCCAATCCCTCAGCACCATCACTACCCGCGCCTGAAAGTATAACACCCAATGAATGCCTGTCTAAATTTTCTGCGACTGAAAACATGAGCATATCAATAGAACCACGACGTGAGGAAAAAGGTGCAGGGCTAACATAAGTTGTTAGCCGTCCTCTTTCTCCATGAATGGTAACGTATTCCTCGCCCGTACTAACATAGCAACCACCAACTTCCAATAAAGCATTATTGATGGCAGGTTGGACATTAACTGCACTAAAATGATTTAAATAGCGAATAAAACCATCAATATGAGGTGCTGCATCATAAAAAATAATAATGTAAGCTGTCGTGTTATTTACTGTTAGCTTAGGAATTATTTTTAGTAAAGCCCCATAACCGCCTTCTCCTACCCCCAAGACAACTAAGTTTTTACAACCTATTCTTTGAGGTTGAGTCCCTTTTTTATTAGGTCTTAATCTGATGTATTGTAGCGCGTTACTTCTAACTTTAGCGGCTAAACATACTTTTTTAATAAGTTGTGCTTTTTGTTCTTCTAACGCATTATCTTCTGAAGACTCATCATTTCCCAAGTTTGAGGGTTTATTAAAAAAATCAATAGCACCGTAACGGAGGGCATCAAAAGTAATCGGTGTGCCGTCTTGAATAAAACTACTCAATATAATTGTTGGGGTTGGATAAAAGATCATAATATGCTTTAGTGCGGTTAACCCATCCATTTGGGGCATAACGACATCCAGCGTAATTATGTTTGGCTTCAGTTTTGGAATTTTTATCAATGCCTCACGTCCATTAGCAGCCTCACCAACAATTTCTAAATCGCTACTAGATTTAAGAATAGTAATAATAGCTTGGCGAATAATACTGGAATCGTCAACAACTAAAACCTTATACGGCACTTTAACCATAGTTATTACCTTAAGTATTTCCTCACAACGGTTAATAATTCATCGGGCTGAAAAGGCTTAGTTAAATATTCATTAGCCCCTGATACTTTTCCCTTCAATTTATCAAATAAACCATCGCGTGAGGTTAACATCACGACAGGTGTTTCTTCAAACATGGGTTTTTGTTTAATTTCTTCAAGTATTTCAAAGCCATCCTTTCCTGGTAAAATAATATCGAGCAGAATCAAATCTGGTTTTTTTTGTTCTATGCCAGCCAAGGCTTCAAATGAATTTTTAGCTTCAAAAACCTCGTAACCTCTGGCAATAAGGGTTCTTGCGATTACCTTTCGTGTAACTAGACTGTCTTCAACGATTAAAATTTTAGCATTTAATTCATTGGTAGCAGGTATTTCTTCTTCAGTTACCGATTCTTGGTCTATTGTAGCAGTATTATCGCTTAAAATATCACCCCTAGCTATTGAAAAATGTTTACGTACAACCGTTAATAGTTCATCAGGCTGAAAAGGCTTAGTTAAATATTCATCAGCACTAGATACTTTACCTTTTAATTTATCAAATAATCCATCACGAGAGGTTAGCATAATAACAGGTGTTTTTTCAAACATCGGCTTTTGTCTAATTTCTTCTAGTATTTCATAGCCATCTTTCCCTGGGAGTATGATGTCTAGTAGGATCATATTGGGTTTTTTTTCTTCTATGCCACTTAAAGCTTCGAAAGCATTTTTTGCTTCAAAAGTTTCATAACCATTGGCAATTAAGGTTCTTGTAATGACTTTTCGTGTGACTAAACTATCTTCAACGACGAGTATTTTTAACGCCTTATCCGTTTTTATTTGTTCTTGTTTAGTGGTTGTTTCTTGGCTAATTGTATCAAAAGTTAACCCCTTAGCATTCATATAATCCGTTAAAATTCGTCCTTGGGTAATGAGTGCCTTATTTTCAGGTGCTAAATTTGCTATTTCATTAAATTGATCTAAACCTTCTTGAAAATAGTTTCGATTTAAATAAGCCATTGCTAAATAAAAACGTAAATAGATTTGCTTGTTGGTCATTTCTTCTTTTTGTAGTACATGACTATAACGTTCAATCGCACTATCAAGTATTTCTATTTTTGCTTTACCTATCATTTTAAAGAAATTCGGTTCGATAAAAAAGTTTGATTGGCAATAGTGACATTCATTTTCTTTTTCTGCTGTGGGCGTCCAGCAAAAAGGACAACGAATGACAAAATCTGATGTTATTGTTTTTCTTGCTAGGGTAAATTTTCTTATTTCTTCAATCAAATCAGCATTTTTTGAATGAATATGTGCTGCTTTTTTTAAGGCAATCTCTATTGCCGTCATATTGGTCAGTACACGTGAGAGCCATAGCCACGCCTTAAAGTTATCATCATGTCCCATTAGTATATCAGTTAAGAGTTTTTCAGCTTGCGCGCTTTCACAGCTCTCTACTAGTTCAATTGCTTTTGCAACCAAAGTGACTTCATCTGCTTTACTGTATTGGGGGGTTACGCTTTTATCAACGCTGGTTTCATCTATTTTTAGAAGTGCCATTTCTTTTGCTAAAGCATCAACGGTTTGTTGAATCTGACGAGAAACCCCTTTTTGTGGCACGGCTCTGAAAACTAAATAATCATGATCCCACTGCAAAATATCCATCGCAATAATTTTGCCATTCATACCGCATTCAACGGCATTAATTAAAACGCCTTTATCGAAATAAAAGCCGCCAGCCTTGCCTTTCTCTCGAACTTCTAATAGTCCCGTTCTATCTGATTTTTCTAAAAGTCTCAATAACGCTAGTAAATTAACGGTATGACCCAAATTTCCTGCGCGCTCAACTTGTAATAACAACTTATTTATCAATAAAGAGCTAAATTCACCTTGAGTAGCATACTTAGCGACACATAGTCCAAGTGTTGCGTTATTTAGTCTTAATTTCTTATCCGAACCTTTTAAGGCTTGTAAGATGGCATCATGCCCCTTTAAATTATATTGGCTAATGAATGCTAGGATATTTTGTCTAAAAAGTTTTTGCTGTTCAGGTGTCAAAACTTCTTTAGATATTTTTTCTACAACTGTATTTAATACTTTAAAATCATTGGATGCATGGATAATTTCTTTGGAATAATCAAAAAAAATAATTTTAGCAACAGGCCCTATAATCGTGGCAAGTTGCGCTTCAATAACGACCATCCCCCAATCTTCGGTGATACTTAACCCACTATAAGTTGCTGTCCCATTATTTTGAGTCATTGTTGATGTTAATGGGAGAGGTGCTGTTGTTTTAAGTGGATTTTGAGATTTCTTTGTTGTTAATTGAATATCAGCGGTGAGAATTTGAAAAATTTGAACGGTTGATAAAGCAATTTTCTTTTCAATAGCCACAGCTCCCTGTTCTAAACGATTGGAAAAAGTAGCTTTCCCCTCTTTTATATTTTTAATTAAAATTAGCGCGGCTTTTCCACTTTTATTTTTAAAAACGACATCAAAAATTGTACCCTGTTCAATAGTAAATTTAGCAGATTCACCCGCACTATCTCGGATAAGCATCACTCCTGTGTGTTTTTCTTTGCATAATTTTTGCAAAACTAACAATAACTCACGATAAGTAAGTAGGCGTACAGTATTACCATTTTCTTGCATCAGCTATTCCCCTGCTGCTGTTGTAATGAAAAAGTGTTTTTCGCCATAATTTCTATATCCAAAAAAAGATAATTGCTTCGTATAACATTTGAAATTGTAATTATAGCTTAAAAAAATAATCATGCTATTTTAGTCTAAAATATTCCATTTTTTAACTTTATCAAAAAATATTTTATAAGTCAGGTTAGTTTATGATGAATGTATATCTTTCCAGACCTTACGCCCATTCACAATCATATTTTTAGC
>CAYROI010000007.1:3209-26759 GCA_964425835.1 uncultured Methylococcaceae bacterium | reverse complement strand
TGATAGAACGCAAAATGCTAAGCATTATTATTTAACTCTATTTTCGTTAATAAATTTTGCTAGTGAGTTGAGTGATGTAAAAATAGCTTCATTTCTATCATCTTCAGAAGTAATTTTTATCCCATATTGACGGTCTAATAAAACCGCAATTTCTAAAGCATCAATGGAGTCTAATCCTAAACCCTCACCAAATAAAGGTTCATCAACAATAATCTCATTAGGCTCAATATCTTCTAAATGTAAACCTTTAATTAACAGGGTTTTTAATTCATTAATCAGTTTTTCAGACATAATTTTTAGGTTAGTATGCTAATTTGGTAAAAACGAATATTCTAACTTATTTGGACTAATATCCATAAGCTACACGTCTAATTTTATAGAGTTAATCATGTTAGCATCCTTATTTTTTGTCATATTTAGTTTATTATCTTGGGGTTGGTTGTCAGAAACTTGGCTTGTGACCTCTATGTTACTGAGTATTATTCTCTTTAGCCGCATTACTTCTTGGCGTTGGCAAGTTACTCAGAATCAATTTTATCGCTGGGGTGATTTATCTTCATTATTATTAGTGTTAGTGGTTGCCTATGTCTATTTGATTGAATCGGTAAGCAGTCAACCCATTTTTATTGTATTGAAATGGTTGCCTGTCTTATTTAGTCCTATACTTTTTGTGCAACTTTTTAGTCAACAGCAACAACTGCCTTTGGGTACATTATTTTATTCAATGCGCAAACATCACAATAAAATGATTGATTTTCAAACACCCTATGCGGCATTAACTCTATTGGCTACAGGGGCTGCAAATCATCAGAATACTGTTTATTACTTAGTGGTTATTATATTTTTTACTGGGGTTTTATTGGTTGACCGTCCTTTAAAAAACTCAAAAATTATTTGGGTTATACTAATATCTATGGCAATGGGGGGCGGATATTTTACCTATCAGGGCTTAAGACAGTTTCATCATTGGATGGAAAATAAAACAGTCGAATGGTTTAGTTCTTGGGATAATAATCCTTTTAAAAGTCAAACCGCCATAGGTGATTTAGGCGCATTAAAATTATCTAATAAAATTGAATTTAGGGTTAAATCAGATCAGCCTTTATATTTACATCAAGCAAGTTATGATGTCTATTTAGGACAAAATTGGCTCGCTTCAAAACGGGTCTTTAGTTCTAATAATCCTACCAAAAAAAGCAGTCACCAAGTATTGAAACAAATAGAAATTATACAAGAATTTAACCCTAAAGAAATTCTTGCTTTACCTGATGGAACTATTAATATTCAAGGCTTGGAAGGGGCTAATTTAGAATATACGAAATTAGGGGCGGTGAAAATTAGTGATGCCCCCAGTTTAGGTCGTTATCAGGTTTTTTATACAGGGGTACGTCAAAATCCTACCAGTGAATATGACTTAAAAGTCCCAAAACAACATCAAGATTGGTTATTAGCTTTTAATCAAAATTTAAAATTAGCGGGATTAAGTCCTAAAAAAATTGCTGACAAAATTAAAGCCCATTTTCATCAAAATTTTTATTATAGTCTTTATTTAGGTAATGAAAGTGATAGTGATCTGGCTCTCAAAGATTTTATATTAAAACGAAAGGCGGGGCATTGTGAATATTTTGCGGTGGCAACGGTTTTATTATTAAGACAGGCAGGAATACCCGCGCGATTGGTAAACGGCTATGTGGCGAGTGAATATAATAATGAACAGCAATTATTTATTGTTCGTCGCCGCCATGCGCATGCTTGGGCAATTGCGTATATTGATGGTGTTTGGCAGATTGTTGATTCAACCCCCCCTCGCTGGTTAGCGATGGAGGCGGATAATGCCAGTTGGTTACAGCCCTTAAATGATTGGTTTTCTAATACTTTACTTGCTTTTAAACAATGGCGTATTCGGCGAATAGAAAATGAAGAAACGCCGTTATGGTGGGGAGCTGCTGCTTTATTACTCTTGTATTTATTATTACGCATTTATAGTGCTAGACGGCAATTAAACCGTAAAAAAACGATCAATAAAAAAAATGATAAAATCATTTATCAAGGTGCAGATTCGACATTTTATTTGATTGATTCCTATTTTCAAGAGACTTCAAATGCACGAGATGAGAATGAAAGCATTCAGCAATGGATTGAGCGAATTAATTTTCCTGAACTACAAGCACTTTATCTGCTACATTATCAATTGCGTTTTGATCCGCTAAGTCTCTCTTTATTTGATAGGAAACACCTAGAAAAGGAAGTTATGCTATGGTTAAAGGACAAAAATTAATATATTTTAAGGAATTAAAGCATTGCATATTCATATTTTAGGTATTTGCGGTACATTTATGGGCGGTTTAGCCCTGATTGCAGGTGAATTAGGACATCAAGTGAGTGGTTCAGATGAAAATGTTTACCCGCCCATGAGTACGCAACTTGAAGAACAAGGCATTGCACTAATGCAAGGCTACCAAGCCAGTAACTTAGACCCTGAACCTGATTTGGTTATCATTGGTAATGCCTTATCTCGGGGAAATGTCGAAGTTGAAGCGGTTTTAAATAAAAATTTACCCTATACATCAGGCGCACAATGGCTTGCAGAACATGTTTTACAAAAAAAATGGGTGTTAGCCGTCGCAGGCACACATGGAAAAACTACCACAACGAGTATGTTGACCTGGATATTAGAACGCCAAGGCTTTCAACCTGGATTTTTAATTGGCGGCGTCGCGCTCAATTTTGGCATTTCAGCGCGTTTAGGAAAATCTGATTTTTTTGTGATTGAAGCGGATGAATATGATTGTGCTTTTTTTGATAAACGCTCAAAATTTGTTCATTATCGCCCCAGAACTTTAGTGATTAATAATCTGGAATATGACCATGCGGATATTTTCCCTGATTTAACCGCTATTCAACGCCAATTTCACCATTTATTACGAACTGTGCCTAGTGAAGGTCTGATTATTACCCCTGAAAATGATAAAAATATTGAAACCGTTTTTCAGATGGGATCTTGGACACCGATTAGCTATACAGGTATTAATCAGGATAGCGAATGGCATGCGCGGTTAATCAAAGCAGATGGAACAGCATTTGAAGTGTTTTTCAAAGCACAATCGCAAGGGATTGTTCAATGGTCATTAACAGGCAATCATAATGTTTATAATGCCTTATCTGCGATTGTTTCCGCACGACATGTAGGGGTGTTAACAACTGATGCCATTATTGCTTTAGGAGAATTTAAGAATGTAAAGCGGCGTATGGAAGTCATTGCTAAAATTAAAGAGATAACGCTCTATGATGATTTTGCCCATCATCCCACGGCAATTAAAACGACTTTAGCAGGATTGCGCCAGCAAGTGAAAGATCAACAAATCATTGCGATTGTAGAGCCACGCTCTAATACCATGAGAATGGGGATTCATACGAAAACTTTAGCGCAATCATTAAAAGAAGCGGATATGGCGATTATTTATCAACCAGAATCATTAGATTGGGATTTGTCGGCTTTAAAAAATTATAATCAGACGATTAAAATTTGTACGACATTAGATCAGATTATTGATTGTGTTATTAATCATATTTTGACAGATAGTCATTGTGTTTTAATGAGTAATGGGCGTTTTGGAGGGCTTCATCAGCGATTGGCAGTTGCGTTAAATGACAAAGCCAAGGTAGCGTGATAACGAACCCCAGCAGGTAGTTGTAAAGCTGGGATTCTGTCAGTGGAACTTAGGATTATTGATTTCGATAACGTGCAGTCAATTTAAAAATAACAGGGCTTAATAATGCCAAGGCAATTAAATTCGGTAAAGCCATCAGACCATTCATGACATCAGCAACAACCCAAATGGTGGCAAGCTTACCCATTGCCCCTGCAGGAATGGCACATAACCACAAGAGTCTATAAGGCCAAATTACTTTTGAGCCAAATAAATATTCAGCACAGCGTTCACCATAATAGCTCCAGCCTAGGATTGTAGTGAAAGCAAAAATAACTAACCCAAAGACAATAACATAACCCCCCATTTCAGGAAGTCCCGTGTTAAAAGCAAGGGTCGATAAAGCCGCCCCCGTTTCTCCACTTGTCCATGCCCCTGTTAAAATAATCACTAACGCGGTCATTGTACAAATAAGCAACGTATCTATAAATGTTCCCAACATCGCAATCATACCTTGTTGCACCGGGCTGTTCGTTTTTGCCGCCGCATGGGCAATAGGCGCACTACCTAAACCCGCTTCATTAGAAAATACACCGCGCGCTACGCCAAAACGAATCGCAGCCCAAACAGTTGCCCCTGTAAATCCACCCACAGCCGCAGTTTTAGTAAAAGCACTGTTAAGAATTAAAGCAAATGCTTGTGGAATCTCAGTGAGATGAGAAAAAATAACTAACAAAGCACAGAGAATATAAGCAATTGCCATTACTGGGACTAATTTAGCAGCAACGTCTGCAATACGACCAATACCGCCAATAATCACCATCCCTGAGAAAATCGTCAACACAATAGCTGTTTGCCAACTAGGGATATTAAAAAGACTATTGACGGCATCGGCGACAGAATTGGCTTGCACCATATTACCAATACCAAACGAAGCCAGTGTGCCAAAAAAAGCAAATAACCATGCCAACCATCGCCAATGTGCTTGTAGACCATTTTTAATGTAATACATAGGACCGCCAACATAGCGGTTTTGATTATCTTTTTCACGATATTCAATGGCTAATACTGCTTCGCCATATTTTGTTGCCATCCCAAAAAGGGCAGTTACCCACATCCAAAAAATAGCCCCAGGCCCGCCTAAAAATATTGCAGTCGCGACCCCTGCAATATTACCTGTTCCAATCGTTGCCGATAATGCGGTCATTAAGGCTTGAAAAGGGGTAATATTCCCTTGTTTATTCGATGCTCGCCCTTGCCAGAGCATTTTTATAGCAGGGATCGTTTCCCGCCAAGTAAATAATTTTAAACCTAGAGTTAAATAAATACCAATCCCTAGCAAAAGTACAAGGGTAACAGGTCCCCAAATTAAAGCACTCAGGTCTTTTAAGATTTCCTCAAATGCCGCCATTTTAAGTTAGCCTTTGCACTTCTTCAGATTTATTAAAATCAACACCAACGCTAATAATAAAGCTAGTTGCCTCTTCAATGTCCATTTCAGATTTAACCACATTCGCTTCATCCACAATAATAGTAAACCCTGAGGTGGGATTAGGTGATGTTGGGACAAATAAAATGTATTTACTCCCTGCTTTGTTAGTAACATAAGCGGGTACCCATAAACCTTCTTTGGGATATTCAATATAGACAACTTCCCGTGCAGTATGTTGCTCATGCCCTGAAAACATATTAACAATTTTTTTAGTGACCCTATAAACCGTATTTAATAATGGGATTCTATCTATGACTGCATCTATCCCTGAAATAATTAAAGAGCGTCCTTCTGCGACTCTGTACCCTACATAGGTAAATATGGCAAAACTTGCGGCTAATAAAACACAAGTAATTAAATAGTTATCGGCATAGTCATAAACAATTTTAAAAGTTTCCCCCATAATCTCTTTAACAAATAAAATAATTTGGACGATAACCACAACAGGAATAAAAGCAAGTATTCCGATTAAACAGTAATTAAGAATTTTTTTCACAAGAATGTTCCTTATTTTATCGGTAATTAATAGCAAGTAAGGGCTTAAACTGATTTCATAATCAACAAAAGACCTGAAATAAATAGAAAGGCGGCAAATATTTGATGATAACGTTGATTGTTAATTTGACGATAAAGTATTTCTTCTGTCAATAAAAATACAATAACCCCTATTTGTAAAAAACTAATATGGTCACTATAGGATAACTCAGACGACAAGCCTAGTATAAATAAAGTGATTAATTGAAAAATAGCAAAAGTAGCATAACAAGCGGCAATAGTAATTCTAGCTTGGTCTTTAGGATAATTTTTTTCATGGATAATGGCAGTTAATAATGAGCCACCTAAATTAGTTAGCCCATGGACTAATCCCATGAGAATTAAATAGCTACGTTCATATTTAACCCATTTCTCTAAAAAAATTTCTACTTTAATAACGCTATTTTTTAGCGCAACAAATAATAGAAATACACCTATTAATAGGCTAATGTTAATATTATTACTAACCCCAATAAAAAGAAATAACACCACAATAGGAATTGTATAGATTAATATCTTTTTATAAAAACCAAAGTCTATATGTTGATAATGTTTGATAAGCTGTAATAAATTAATCGCAATAGAAATAGGTAATAAAATAGTTAACGTATTAACAAAATCATAGCCAAAAAGTAATAATAATGGCGTACCAAAAAGTAAAACGCCGACACCAAAAATAGATTGAATAACTGAAGTAATAAATACGGTTACTAAAATTTCTAATGCCATTATTTTGTCTCGTGATAGTTTTTAAATGTAAATTTGCTATTGTTCCGTTTTAACTTGATAGCCTTTGTTTTTTAGATAAAAAACAAAAAAACCATGTAATACCAGTGTTGCTAATAATGCACCTACGGTATCTGCCAACCAATCAGCAATATCAGCTTGACGACCGTTAATAAACGATTGATGCCACTCGTCGGTTAATCCATAAAGACTGCAAAGAAACACACTCAGCAAAATAAGTAAATAAGGGCGTTTGATAATATGCTTGAGGTTACGCCATACTAAAATTGCCATAATAGAATAGGCAATGGCGTGATGTAATTTATCTTGATGAGGGAATAACATCGGCACGGGAAGCGCAGGCTGATCTGATAACCAATAGATGAGGCTACAATAAGCAATAAGGCCTATAAAATCAAATAATTTAATCATTATTTTCAGTGTTAATAAAAAACTGCTTAACCCGCACAACGTCTTTTTTTATTTGTGCTTTTAGCTGCTCAAAATTCTCAAAACGCATTTCATTTCTGATTTTATCTTTAAAATGGACTTCCACATAAGCCCCGTAAATTTCCTGATTAAAGTCAAATAAATGGGTTTCTAAAATGACTTTAGCACCCCCCTTAAAAGTAGGACGAATACCCACATTAGCAATGCCTTGAATTTTACGCTGGTCAATACCTGTCATGGTGATAGCAAATACACCACTAATAGGGCTATTACGCCTGAGCATTTGAATATTAGCGGTTGGGAATCCTAGCGTTCTTCCCCGTTTGTCGCCATGAGAAATGCGTCCACAAATTGAATAATCCCGCCCTAACATTTGTTTAGCCCGTCTTAGATTACCAGAACCTAACGCATCTCTAATCAGGGTACTACTAATCCGCGTGCCGTGTTGTAAATACGATTGACTATTTTTAACCTCAAAGCCAAATTGCTGCCCTTTTTCTCTAAGTAAAGAAAAATTTCCCTCGCGTGCTTTGCCAAAATGAAAATCATCGCCAATTACTAAATATTTTACATTTAATCGCTCAACTAATAATTCTTTAATAAAAGCATTCGCATCATAATCGGCAAGCCTACGGTTAAAGGGTAATATTAATAAATAATCAATTGATAACTGTGAAAATTGAATCACTTTTTCACGTAATCGCATTAATCGTGAAGGGGCGTTATCACCTAAAAAATATTCTAAAGGTTGCGGTTCAAAAATAAGAACAACCACAGGTAATTTTAAGCATTGACTTTGTTTCAGTAGATTATCTATGACGGTCTGATGCCCTAGATGTAGCCCATCAAAATTACCAATGGTCAAAACACAACCATTTTTCAATGATTTTATCTGAGTTAATCCTCTAATTACGCGCATTGATGAAACGTTGAAAATTAAAAACTGCCATTGTACGCGGATTCAGGTTTGAACGATACATAGCTTATATTTAGCAGGTAAATAATAACGCTAATAATTGCTATTTATATTATAAGTTTTTGTTTTTAAAAATTAATTTAAATTCTTGCATTTTAGAGAAAGATAAACAATAATATTTATGTGGTATCTATTTCTTAACAATTTAACGGGGAAAAACGATGGCTTTAATTACTTGGACTGCAGATCAATATGGGACTAATGTCGGATTTGCAGATGATGAGCATAAGATATTATTTGATAAGTTGAATAAATTATATGACTTAGCAACAGGTGGGGCTGCTCGTGCTAATATTGGCGCGCAACTTGATGATTTAATTTCTTATGTTGTTGAGCATTTTGCTCACGAAGAAAAAGAAATGGAAGCTAAAGGCTACGAAGGTTTGGCACGTCATAAAGAGGAGCATGAGGCTTTAGTCAAAATTTGCGCCGATTTACAAACAAAATTTCATGCAGGTGAAGCGGATGTAACCGAAGAAGTCGGTCAAATGGTCAAAGGGTGGTTAGATAGCCATATTCCTGCCTATGATATGCCCTATGCAGACGCTTTAAATAGCTAAAATAAAAATGCTTTAAGTTTATAAGGCTTGTGAAACAAGGGTTTCACAAGCCTTTTTTTATGCCTTAATAAAAAGCTTTCTAGCTTACGAACGCAGCATAGGTTAAAATTGTATCGTTAATTTTATATAATTATAAATAATAAAAATAGCAATCGCGTTTGGCTATTTTAACGACTCGAAATATAACGTACATGACGTTAAATACTGTTACTTCTTGAATTATAAGGAATTATTAAAAGCTAACTACAGGGCTTAAAGTTATTTTTTGACTTTTATAGAAAGCCTTTCGGTGGTTTGGCAAAAGAAGTACGGATATATTAGTTTATAACTACTAACTGGGAGGCTGCTCCGTGAAGAAAACAAAGCAACTGTTCGCATATTTGACCCTAATGACGCTTAGTCTAGGGTCAGCTCATGCGAGTGATTACACTCTGAATTTAACAAAAGGGGTGACCAAAGTCAGTAATGACATTTATGATTTGCACATGCTGATTTTATGGATCTGTGTATTTATTGGCATCGGTGTGTTTGGTGCAATGTTCTATTCGATTTATCATCATCGTAAATCAAAAGGACATAAAGCAGCGCAGTTCCATGAAAATACAACTATTGAGATTATTTGGACGATTATTCCAACGCTGATTCTCATTGGAATGGCCATTCCTGCGACTAAAACTATGCTAGAGCTAGATGATGTACAAAATTCTGACATGTCGATTAAAGTAACAGGTTGGCAATGGAAATGGGAATATGAATACTTAGATAATGGCATCCATTTTTTTAGTAGTTTAGATGAAAAAAGCAATCAAGCACGTCAACTTAATTCAGGGATTGATCCGCGTTCTGTCCCTCATTATTTATTAAATGTTGATAAACCTCTAGTTCTTCCTATAAAAAAGAAAATTCGGTTTTTATTTACCGCAGCTGATGTAATCCATTCATGGTGGGTCCCTCAGTTAGGATGGAAACAAGATACTGTACCTGGATTTATTAATGAAGCATGGACTCAAATTGATAAACCAGGGACTTATCGAGGACAATGTGCAGAACTTTGTGGTAAAGATCATGCGTTTATGCCGATTGTGATCATTGCAATGGAGCAAGCAGATTACGATGCTTGGGTGAAAGAGCAACAGGCTTTGGCAAAATCCGAGGCGAACTCTGCTAATAAAAAATGGTCTCAAGAAGAGTTATTGGCTAAAGGTGAAACCATTTATGCAAATAATTGTGCATCTTGTCATATGGGTGATGGTTCTGGGATGGCGGGTACTTTCCCTGCAATAACAGATAGTCCTGTTGTAACAGGTGATATTGATGCGCAAATCAAACTAGTCATGAATGGTCAAGGAATGATGCCTGCTTTTGGAACTATGTTAAGCGCGGTTGATTTTGCAGCCGTGATTACTTACACCCGAAATAGTTTAGGTAATTCTGTTGGTGATTTTGTACAGCCTTCTAAAATTAAGTCTTTGCAAGCATCACTAGTTGACGATAGCAATGATGACGATGATGAAGAATAAACAATCATTTTGCTAGTCTAATCTTTTTTACATAGTTAAGAGGTAACTATTATGTCTGCTGTAGCAGCTGAAAACGAACATACACATGATCATGATGATCATGGTCCTGCCAAGGGTTTTATGAGGTGGATTGTTACCACCAATCATAAAGATATTGGAACGATGTATTTAGTCTTTGCACTCATTATGTTTTTTGTGGGTGGTACAATGGCATTGATTATTCGTGCTGAATTATTTGAACCTGGGATGCAATTTGTTGAGCCACAATTTTTTAACTCAATGACCACAATGCACGCACTGGTGATGGTATTTGGTGCAGTGATGCCTGCTTTCGTTGGGTTTGCGAACTGGATGATTCCGATGATGATCGGCGCACCTGATATGGCTTTGCCACGAATGAATAACATGAGCTTTTGGATGTTAGTTGCAGGAATTTTACTAATTGCGAGTACTTTATTTATGGAAGGGGGCGCACCTGCAGCAGGGTGGACTTTTTATCCGCCTTTAGTATTACAAACAGGAAGCGCGCTACCTTTTGCAGTGTTTGCAGTTCATTTATTAGGGATTTCATCAATTATGGGCGCAATTAATATTATTGCCACCATTTTGAATATGCGAGCACCTAAAATGACGTTGATGAAAATGCCCTTGTTCGTTTGGACATGGTTAATTACTGCATTTTTATTAATTGCTATTATGCCCGTATTTGCGGGAGCTGTGACTATGTTGTTGACGGATCGTTTCTTTGATACCAGTTTTTTTGATGCGGCAGGGGGTGGCGATCCTGTGCTATATCAGCATATTTTCTGGTTCTTTGGACATCCAGAAGTTTATGTAATGATTTTACCGACCTTTGGGTTGGCATCGACTATTATTCCTGTGTTTGCACGTAAGCCTTTATTTGGCTATTCCTCAATGGTTTATGCAACAGGGGCGATTGCGTTTCTTTCATTCATTGTTTGGGCGCATCACATGTTTACAGTTGGGATGCCGATTACAGGTGAATTATATTTTATGTATGCCACTATGTTGATTGCGATTCCAACAGGGGTAAAAGTCTTTAACTGGACAGCTACTATGTGGAAGGGATCAATGACCTTTGAAACACCCATGCTATTTTCCATTGCCTTTGTGGTTTTGTTTACTATGGGTGGTTTTACTGGGCTGATGATGGCGATTGCACCCGTTGATTTTCAATATCATGATACCTACTTTATTGTCGCCCATTTTCATTACACCTTAGTCCCTGCCTCGGTCTTTATTTTGATGGCAGGGGGCTATTTTTGGCTACCTAAATGGACAGGTAATATGTATGATGAGCGTCTTGCGCGATTGCATTTTTGGTTGTCTACTATTTCTGTTAATATCTTATTTTTCCCACAACACTTTTTAGGACTTGCAGGCATGCCACGTCGGATTCCAGACTATGCAGTTCAGTTTGCAGATTGGAATATGGTTTCAAGTATTGGTGCGTTTATTTTTGGTTTTAGTCAATTAATGTTTGTCTACATCGTGATTAAAACAATTAGAGGTAAAGATTGTGAAAAAGCGACTGATGAAGTCTGGGAAGATGCGCATAAGCATGGTTTAGAATGGACGTTACCTTCACCTGTCCCTTATCATACATTTTCGACTCCCCCTGAAAAAATTCCCACAGAACATCTTTAAAAGGTTTTATCGTTTAACTATATAATTACCTCGCCCTTGTAAAGGGCGGAGTATGGGGTCAAAAATGGATACAAAAAAGAAAAATATTTTAACTGCTATCTTATTAACTACAGTTGCTACCGTTATTTATGTGTTTGCAGTCATTCAGGCAATATCGTCATGAATAATGAGTCACTGACGCACAAAAATACTCGCTTAGTGCGAAAACTATTGATTGTTGTCATTGCTATGTTTGGGTTTGGCTATGCACTCGTGCCGCTTTACGATGTTTTTTGTGATGTCACGGGTATTAACGGAAAAACAAATAAAACCGCGGCTGCAGAAAAAGTTTATACCATTGATAAAAACCGTAATGTAACCGTAGAGTTTATAACGGCACTTAATGAGTCCGCGCCGATAGCGTTTAAAGCGTTGCAAAAAAAAATCGTGGTGCATCCAGGTCAATATTATACCGTTAATTTTTATGCAAAAAACTTAACTAATAAGTCTATGTTAGCACAGGCAATACCGAGTATTACTCCCGGTCTTGCCGCAGAATATTTTATAAAAACTGAATGTTTTTGTTTTTCAGAACAAACATTTAAACCGAATGAGGCTAAAACAATGCCTGTTCGTTTTGTGGTGAATCCTGAATTACCCGATAGGTATAAAACGATTACATTAGCCTATACTTTTTTTGATAATACTGAAAAATCAGTAAAGAAATAACAATAGAGGACACTTATGTCTACAAATAATGAATACTATATTCCCCATCAGGCAACCTGGCCGATTATTGGCGTAGTCGGTTTAATGACCCTATTAGCAGGGTTTGCAAATTATCTTAATGGTTCATCAATTGGGGCTGGCATGATGGTGCTAGGACTATTGATTTTTGTCATTATGTTAGCAGGTTGGTTTACTTTGCAATCAATGGAAAGTGAAGCAGGCATGTATAACCATGGGGTAGGCATTTCTTACCGTATGGGGATGATGTGGTTTATTTTCTCTGAAATCATGTTTTTTTCGGTATTTTTTGGTGCATTATGGTATACCCGTAACTTATCCGTGCCTTGGCTAGGTGATGAGGTAACAGGAACAATTCTATGGCCTTCGTTTGATGCAACTTGGCCAACAAATGGACCTGGTAATGTGGGCGGGGAATTTGAGCCTATGGGGGCATTTGGACTCCCTTTTATCAATACATTATTACTATTAAGTAGTGGGGTCACGTGTACATGGGCGCATCATGGATTACTTGCTAAAAATCGTGACCAATTAATCAAAGGATTAGTGGCAACGGTTAGTTTAGGTTTTTTGTTTGTCATTTGCCAAGCGATTGAATATCACGAAGCTTATACCGATATGGGGTTGACTTTAGGTTCTGGGGTTTATGGTTCAACTTTTTTCATGTTGACAGGTTTTCATGGGTTGCATGTTTGTATTGGTGCAATCATTTTAACTGTGATTTTATTTCGTAGTTGGAAGGGACATTTTACCCCCGAAAATCATTTTGCTTTTGAAGCGGCTGCATGGTACTGGCATTTTGTTGATGTGGTTTGGTTAGGTTTGTTTATTTTTGTTTATTTAGTTTAAATATAAATTTTTATTTAAAAAGCGTGGTCTTCGGATCGCGTTTTTTTTGGCTCTAAAAATAGGGTTAAACCTTTAAAAGTTATTAGTATAGTGTGCTAGGTTTAGGCAATGTATACTCTACGGCACTTGAGTTATGATATTTTTATTATTAACAAAATTTCAAAAAAAGGCTAGACTGAACGGTTTAATTATTAATAATAGGTGGATGATTTATGTGTTTTAGTGCGAATATGTCACTGGGGTTAGGTGTTATCGGTGTAGTTGCAGCAGGTTTTACTTTTTTGGATAAAAATGAGACTTTTTGGGTTAGGTTAGCAAGGTCTTATGCAATTTTTCATTTTTCACTGATGGAGTTTATTCAATATTTTGCTTATCCTGTTGCAGACCAATGTGGTTACGGAAGCAATTTATTTCTTAGTGAATTGTCTACTTATCATATTGCTTTGCAAGCTTTTGCTATTATGCCCGCACTTGCGACTTATTCATCTGATCCGAATGCGTTAAAACGAGCGACTCAAATTGGGGCGAGTTTGAGTGGGTTGTTTATTATCTTTAGCTTTTTACCACAACAATGGCAATTATTTAATGTTGCGCCTAATTTTATTGGTGATAGGATCGCTTGTTTGTTCATGGGAAAATATCACATAGGTTATCAGATTAGCAGTGCTTATGGTTTATTAGTAACGCATGGTTCATTATTTGCCTTAGCAGTCAGCGGTTTTTTATGGAAAGATAATATAAAAATTGCCAGTTATCATTTATCGATGGCGATTGTAACTTTATTTGTGCCTCAATGGTTTTTTGGGGTTTCAACGGGAGAGGCAGCGGCGATGTATTGTTTTTATTCAATTCCAATTACCGCAAGTTTTATGCCCAATTTTAAACGGTTTTTTAAAACTTCAACCCATGAGGATTATGAAGAATATGCGTAAGGCTTAATTAAACACTGATAAACGTGTTTCTAAATACTGAGTTAGATCATCTAAAATGGTTTTTTTATCGGGTTTTTCTTTTTTTAACGTCCTAATTTGTTGACGATACTCTTCGACCGTCAAACTTGCCCCAAGTTTTTTATCAAATAATTTATCATAGCAAAATTTTTGCCAGCGTTGTTTTTCTTCCGAAGATAATATTTGTGGATAATTACGTGCTTTGTAGCGAAAAAACATTTCCGCTAAACGTTTATCTTTAAAATGAGGTTTTAAGGTTGCTAATTCATTAATGGGCGTATTTCTAATTTTAGTCATGATGTTTTTATCATAAGGACTAAAAAAACCACTATAAATCATTACATCAGGATTGGTTTCAACCTCAAATGTTTGCGTAAACACGGCTGATAGTTTATTTTGCAACGAGGGCGCGTTTTTAATTTTTTTCACATTTTCTAAATAAGCCTCTAAATCTATATTCAAACGCAATTGGTCTTGTTTTCTTAAAACCTTGAGCGGCAGAACAACAGGGCATTTATTAATATGTACCGTTTTTAAAGCGATGCGTTCAATTCCTGCGGGTAAATCGGCAGTTGCTGTAAAAAGGCGTTGTTTTATTTCCTCAGCCGTTAATTTTAATAGGTCAGTTGGGTTTTGTGAAAGATCATAAACAATAACCCCATTGGAATTAGTCGGATGGGGACAAAGAGGAAGTACAATCGCTAAACAGCCCTTTATAGCAGGATACATGCCTGAAATATGAACAACAGGTTCGAATGCGCCTAGTTTTAGCAAATTACTAACTTGATATTTTTCTCGATTAGTAAATAAAAAATCATATAATTTAGGTTGTGCTTGTTTAATTAGCTTTGCTATTGCAATTGTGGCATAAACATCAGCGAGTGCGTCATGTGCGGATTCATGAGAAATATTATTGGCTTTGGTTAATTCTTCTAGTTTAAAGCTAGGATTTCCATCTTCATTATCAACCCAATTAATCCCTTCGGGGCGTAAAGCTCTTGCTGTTCTACAGACATCCAGTAAATCCCAACGTGAATTATTATTTTTCCAACTATGCTCATAGGGATCATACAAATTGCGGTACAAGCTGTTACGAGTGACCTCATCATCAAAGCGGATGTTGTTGTAACCTAAGGCACAGGTATTAGGCTGTCTAAACTGCTGGTGAATAATTTTGATAAATTCCGCTTCACAAATGCCTTTTTCAGCAGCTGTGTGTGGGGTAATTCCTGTGATAACACAGGCTTCAGGTTGCGGCAAACAATCAGCTGGCGGTTGGCAATAAATCGTTAGCGGCTTGTCAATAATATTAAAGTCTGCATTGGTACGAATACCCGCAAATTGGGCAGGAAAATCTCGCTTAGGATCGGTGCCAAAGGTTTCATAATCATGCCAATAAAAACTAAGGTTTGCCATGATTTTTACCCCTTATAAAATAGTTACCAAGGCTTTTAAGACATCAGCCCGACTAATCATGCCGACTAATTCTTTGTCGTCATAAACGGGGTAACTTCTAATACGACTGTTTTCAAATTTTTCTGCTAAATCAATAATACTTGCTTCAGCATCAACAGTAACCGTATCAGTTGCCATATAATCAGCCACCATGCCTAATTGTCCTTTATTATAGGCAGTTTCTAAAGCGATCTTCATACAATCTTTTTCAGAAAAAATCCCCAGTAAATGCCCGTTTTCATCTAATACAGGCGCGCTGGTAATTTTATGGGCTAATAATTTTTTAATTGCCGTTAACACATCAGTGTCTTTTTGTAAGGTAACAATATGTTTTGCCATATAATCGGCAATAGTTATTTTGGCGAGCATAGTCACTTTTATTTATTATTATTTAGATGAAGATTAAGTATAACGTTTAAAAACAATAGATCCATTTGTTCCCCCAAAACCAAAAGAATTAGAAATGGCGATGTCTATTTTCATTTCCCGTGCGGTATTGGCAACGTAATCTAAATCACATTCAGGGTCTTGATTTTCAAGATTAATCGTAGGTGGAGCAATTTGGTGTTTAAGACTTAAGGCCGTAAAAATCGCTTCTATGCCGCCTGCAGCACCTAGCAAATGACCAATCATAGATTTAGTTGAACTCACCGCAATATTATAAGCATGATCGCCTAATGCCGCCTTCATTGCTTGGGTTTCACCAATATCACCCGCAGGCGTTGATGTGCCATGTGCATTGATATAATCAATGTCTTCATTATTCACCTTGGCATCTCGGATGGCATTACGCATACAACGCGCAGCCCCCTCACCACCTATTGAGGGCGTTGTCATGTGATAAGCATCGCCACTCATGCCATAACCAATCACTTCGGCATAAATTTTAGCCCCCCGTGCTTTAGCATGTTCCAGTTCTTCTAAAACAACGACACCTGCACCATCACTTAATACAAAACCATCACGGTCTCTATCCCAAGGGCGACTAGCCGCTTGTGGATCATCGTTACGACGTGACAAGGCTCTTGCCGATGCAAATCCACCCATAGCGGTAGGTGAGGTTGTACAACGTTCTGCTCCCCCTGCAATCATTACATCCGCATCACCGTATTTAATTAAACGGGAAGCATCACCAATATTATGTGTTCCTGTACTGCAAGCGGTAACAATGGCAAAATTTGGTCCTTTTAAACCATATTTAATGGACAGGTTGCCTGAAATCATGTTGATAATATTACCTGGGACAAAAAAGGGTGATATTCGTTTAGGGCCTTTTTTATCATAGGCTGCATAACAGTTTTCAATGCCTGTTATTCCACCGATTCCTGCACCAATTGCTACGCCAATACGTTCAGCATTTTCTTCGGTGACTTCGAGACCTGCATCTTCAATCGCTTGGCAACCTGCGGCAATTCCGTAATGGATAAAGCCATCCATACGTTTGGCATCTTTTGCAGGAATATATTGGCTAATATCAAAATTTCTAATGACACCACCAAAGGTACTTGCAAAAGGTGAAATATCAAATGAATCAATGGGGCTAATGCCACTTTTTCCATTAATAATGCCATTCCAAGTTTCTTGGACGGTATTAGCTAGAGGCGTTATTGCGCCTAATCCAGTTATAACAACCCGACGAGTATTCAAAATAGCGACCTTTAGAACATTAAAAAAAGAAGGGAATAAAAAGGAAAAACTGTGGATAAGGATATACCCACAATTTTAATTGACCGGCTTTATTTATGATTGTTTATATAATCAACTGCAAGCTGAACAGTGGTGATTTTTTCAGCTTCTTCATCTGGAATCTCAGTTTCAAATTCTTCTTCAAGAGCCATGACAAGTTCAACGGTATCCAAAGAATCAGCACCAAGATCATCGACAAAAGAAGAGTCATTTTGCACTTCTTCAATTTTAACACCTAATTGTTCGTGGACAATCGTTTTTACTTTCTCTTCAACAGTACTCATTTTATTTTCCTCAAACCCTGTAAATGTTAGTTATTGTATTCATTTACTAAGATTTCATAGTTAGTCTTAAGTTAGAAATTCCGTCATAGGCTATACCAGATCAGACGGTGGAGAAATTATACTTGATATTGCAATAAAGTCACACTATTAAGCCATAAATAGGCCGCCATTGACATGCAATGATTCACCTGTTATATAGGCTGCACCATCTGAGGCTAAAAAGGAAACGGCATGGGCAATTTCATTGGCATCACCTAAACGTCCTAATGGAATCGAATTTAACAAGGCTTGTTTATTTTCTGTTGGCAATTCACGGGTCATATCGGTATCAATAAAACCTGGGGCGACGGTATTAATGGTAATATTCCGTGAGCCAACCTCCTTAGCCATTGATTTTGTAAAACCGACCATGCCAGCTTTTGCTGCGGCATAATTACTTTGCCCCGCATTACCAGTTGCACCAACAACGGATGAAATATTAATAATACGCCCACTTTTAACCTTCATCATACCGCGTAATACGGCTTTACTCATCCGAAAAACAGAGGTCAAATTAGTGTTAATAATATCATCCCATTCATCTTCCTTCATTCGCATTAAAAGATTATCTCGGGTAATACCTGCGTTGTTGACTAATACCCACGGTGCGCCAAATTCAGTATTAATGGTTTTTAATACAGTTGCAATAGAGTCAGGATCTGCAACATTTAGTTTTACCCCTTGACCATTTTCACCCAAATAGGCAGAAATAGCATCAGCCCCCTTATCTGAGGTAGCAGAACCTATGACAAAGAAACCATCTATACTTAAACGCTCGGCAATAGCGCGACCAATACCGCGACTTGCGCCTGTGACTAAGGCTATTTTTTTATCCATTTAATTGCTCCAAAACATTATCTAAACTTTTAGGGTCAAATATCGTTAAATGCGTCGCTGTTTTAACGATGCGTTTATTGAGTCCCATTAATATTTTACCAGGACCTGCCTCAACAAACGTTGTGACCCCTTGGTCGTGCATAAATTTAATACTATCTACCCAACGAACGGGGTTGAATAATTGTTCCACTAAAGCATTGCGAATTACCTCATCAGCACGATGACTGCTCACATCAACATTATGAATGAGTGTTATCTTAGGTGGGGCAATGGTAATTTCTTGTAATTTAGAATTAAGTTCTTTAGCGGCATTTTCCATTAAAGCACAGTGAGAGGGAACGCTAACAGGTAATTTAATTGCCCGCTTTGCACCAGCTTCTTTAGCAGCAAGCATCGCTCTTTCAACAGCGGTTGTATGCCCTGCAATAACAACTTGACCTGGCGCATTAAAATTAACCGCAGAGACAACCTCGTTTTCTCCAACACTATTGCAAACATTAATGACTTCATGGTCACTTAAGCCAAGAATTGCCGCCATTGCTCCGATTCCTTTAGGGACAGCATTTTGCATTAAACGTCCGCGTTCGACGACTAATTTTAATGCGTCTTCAAAGCTAATAGCTTCTGAGCAAACTAAAGCGGTATATTCACCTAAACTATGTCCTGCAACCCATGTGGGTCTAATAGCTGATTGTTGACACCAAAGCTTCCAAACTGCAAAGCCTGCGGCTAACATGGCAGGTTGTGTATTATGGGTTTGATTTAATTCTTCCCTAGAGCCTTGTTGAATTAATTTCCATAAATCAAATCCAAGCGTATCAGATGCTTGTTCAAAAGTTTCGGTTACAATAGAATTTACTGCGGCTAATTCTGATAGCATACCTATTGCTTGAGAGCCTTGTCCTGGGAAGACAAAGGCTAAAGTGTTGTTATGTTCCAAATTGATTTCCTAATACTTAATTAAAGCAGAACCCCAAGTAAAGCCTGCACCAAATGCTTCTAATAAGACCACTTGTCCTCGCTGAATTCTGCCATCACGTACACCTTCATTAAGGGCTAAAAGTACCGATGCAGATGACGTATTACCTTGATTTTCTAAAGTCACAATTACCTGATTCATTGACATTTTTAATTTACGAGCGGTTGCGGCGATAATACGGGTGTTTGCTTGATGAGGAACGAGCCAGTCTATATCCGTTTTTTCCATGCCATTAGCCGCGAGTGTTTCATCAACAATACGACCTAAAGTATTAACGGCCATTTTAAAGACTTCATTACCGCGCATATTGATAAATCCCGCCTCATCTTTATTGGCTTTTGTTGCAACTTGTGGATTAGGGCAATACAGTAAATCTTCATATTCGCCATCTGAATGAATATGGGTTGATAAGATTCCAGGCTCATCAGCAGAGTCCAGTAATATAGCGCCTGCGCCATCGCCAAATAAAATACAAGTTCCTCGGTCAGACCAGTCAACTAAGCGGGAGCAAATCTCAGAGCCTACGACTAAAATTTTATCTGCTGCCCCATTTTTTATATATTGGTCGGCAATACTTAGGGCGAAAATTGCGCCTGAACATGCGGCCTGTATATCAAAAGAAACGCAGTTTTGAATGTCTAAGCGTTGCTGTAATAAACACGCCGTGCTGGGATAAACTCTATCAGGCGTGCCTGTCGCAACAATAATTAAATCAATTTCTCCCGCTTCAATTTGAGCCGCATCTATGGCTTGTCTTGCCGCAATTTCTGCCATAGATGCACTGGTTTCATTTTCAGCGGCTATACGGCGACTTCTAATACCTGTACGCTCATAAATCCAGCTATCTGAGGTATCAACATGTTGTGATATTTCTTCATTAGTACGTATTGTTTCGGGTAAATACCCCCCCGTACCAATAATTTTTGAAAAACGTTTCACAGAGCCTCCTTTTCAGTGTTCATTGCTTCAAATTTTTTAATAATTCGTTCCGTGAGTTTCATTTTAACTTCAATTTCGGCTAAGTGAATCGCTGTTTCAAATGCTAAAGCATCTGCTCCACCATGACTTTTAATCACCAATCCGTTTAGACCTAGAAACGTTGCACCATTATGTAAGCGTGGGTCAATACGCTGTTTAAATGCGGTCAAAACGGGGTAAGCAATCAGCCCGACTAATTGACTAAAAATATTTTTTGAAAAAGCAACTTTTAATGAGGTAGCAATCATTTTAGCCGCACCTTCAACTGATTTTAAAGCAATATTTCCCACGAAACCATTAGCCACAATTAAATCAACTTTTTTATGCCCAGCATTCAGAGAATCGCCTTCGACATAACCAATATAATTTAAGGAGGATGCTTTTAGAAGTTCAGCGGCGGCTTTAACTTGTTCGTTGCCTTTTACATCTTCTTCGCCCACATTTAATAAGCCAACCGTTGGGTTAGCAATATTATCAACCGCTTTTACCACTTCAACGCCCATTAGGGCAAATTGATGTAAGTGCATTGCTTCACAATCCACATTAGCCCCTAAATCTAACACATGGGTATGACCATGAATAGAGGGTAACGTTGAAATAATGGCAGGTCGATCTATACCTGAAATACGTTTTAAAACAAAACGTGCCGTTGCCATTAATGCACCTGTATTTCCAGCACTCACACAGGCATCGGCTTTACCGTCCCGAACCAAGTTAATGGCCACTCGCATTGAGGAGTCTTTTTTATTTTTTAAGGCTTTGGCAGGGGCTTCATCCATTTCAACCTGTTGAGAGGCATGTTGAATTTGAAGTCTATCAGGATAGTCAATGAGAGCTTGGGTAAGAGACTCTTTAAGTCTGTTCTCATCACCCACTAAAATTAGTTTTAACGTAGGGTTTGCACTAAGGCATTGAAGGGATGCGGGTATGGTTACTGTCGTGCCAAAATCCCCGCCCATTGCATCAATTGAAATTGTTAAGCTCACAGTTGATTTTTTGTAAAGTTTGAGAAAGATGATTTTAAAGGGGAAAAATTATTTTTGCCCCTTTAAAATATTTAAGATTAATTAAGTTTTAATCTATTTCTGTGATAACAACTTGACGACCTTTGAAAAAGCCATCGGGGGTCATATGGTGACGCAAATGTATTTCACCTGTCATGAGGTCTTGGGCTAACGTTTTGCTAGTTAATGAATCATGTGAACGACGTTGACCACGTCTTGAACGGGTTACTTTGCTTTTTTGTACAGCCATCAGGAATCTCCAGTATTTTTAAGTTGGGCTAAAATAGAAAAAGGGTGGTTAGATTGGGTTATCGCATCATCGTCTACGCGATTAACTTCATTATTTGAATAATTTAAACAAGGTTGTTGATGTCGTGGAAAATCAGGCAATGCTAACAGTAATTCATCTTCAATAAGTTGATTTAAAGAAATTTTCTTTTCTTTTAAAATGAAAGGTTCATATTCGCCTGCAAGTTTATCAGCCTGTTCTAGTGATTCAATAAAAGCTAAATTAATAGAGACATTCAACGGTAACCCTATGGTTTCTAAGCAACTTTGGCATTCAAGTTTTAAAGTCGCTTGAATTGTTCCCCAAAGGGTTGCTAATCGACTGCTTTTGGAAAAAGATAAGTCAATTTTTACATATCCATTATCGTCTCGGAGTATATCGCATAAACGAGGGAAAGTTTTTAGGGTTATTTCACCCGTTAATTGTCTTTGCCTATCGGCAAAAACAAGAGGGTCAATGAAATTTGGTAATCTAACTAACATAACTTTCTAATGATATAGATTATTGACTAAGTAGTCAATCTGAGTATTTAAGTTAAGTCTAATTTCTAAACGCTTAATGATAATTATAACCTAATAAATAATGCGGGTGAGGTGGGGGTATAAAATACTTAGGATGATCATGGTCATTTAGACGTATTAAGTAAACTAATCGGCGTATAATAATTTTTTAGAAATTGCTCAAATTTTAAATATTAGCGATAATAACCGAATTTTAATAACTACTAACCATACTCATGTTACTAATCCCTGCCATTGATTTAAAAGAAGGAAAATGTGTTCGTTTACGCCAAGGGCGAATGGAAGATAATACGGTATTTTCTGATGATCCCGTTGCCGTAGCTGGACGTTGGGTGGATGCGGGTGCTAAGCGCATTCACCTTGTTGATTTAGATGGTGCATTTGCAGGTAAACCTAAAAATTCGGCAGTGATTAATCAGATTGTTAATCGTTACCCTGATGTCCCTGTGCAAATCGGCGGAGGCATTCGTGATAAAGAAACGATTAAAGCTTATTTAGATACTGGAGTTCAATACGTTATTATTGGCTCAAAAGCGGTGAGTGATCCTGATTTTATTAAAGAAGTTGCTGTTGAGTTTGTAGGACATATTATTATTGGTTTAGATGCAAAAGAAGGTATGGTTGCTATTGATGGTTGGGCGAAGTTATCTGAATATCATGTGATTGATTTAGCGAAAAAATTTGAGGATTATGGTGTTGAAGCGATTATCTATACTGATATTACGCGGGATGGGATGATGCAAGGGGTTAATGTTGAGGCAACGCTAAAGTTAGCGCAAGCCATTAATATCCCCGTGATTGCTTCGGGTGGTATTACTAATATAGATGATATTCATGCACTAGGGAAACTCGCTGATGAAGGAATTATGGGGGCGATTACTGGGCGTGCAATTTATGAAGGAACTTTGAATTTTGTAGAGGCTGAAAAGGTTGCACAAAGTTATTCGTTAAGATAGCCTAATTAATTAAATAAATTAAAAGAAGAACATAGCGATGGATGAAGAAAATTTAGATTTTAATTTAAAAACTTTTAAACAAGTTTGTCAGGAAAATGGCTATATTATTGGTCAACTTTATTTTGATAAAGCAAAGGTTGATAAAATTCCAGCCCCTTTTATTGTCAAAATGATGGTAAAAAAAGAGTGGATAGATATTATGGGGGGAAACCGCGATAGAATCGTTGATGTATTGATTGACGTGCTTTGGGAAACCACAAATTTTGAAACCCGTGAAAGCATACACCTTTTAAGTGTTTTTCATGAAGGTGAGACGGATTTACTCAAACATCATCATTAAATAAGGTTTATATGAGAAATTCTAAAGAAATAAAAGAGCTGGCTTATGAACGGCTAAGTGAAGCAGAAATACTGTGTGACG
>CAYROI010000007.1:0-3109 GCA_964425835.1 uncultured Methylococcaceae bacterium | reverse complement strand
AATGGATAAAAAACAGTTAGAAACTAAATTAGAAAAGTTCAAAAAGGCTTGTGTTGATGCAGGCTGTATTGATGTTGAAAATGATGCTTCGCTTGACCTTGAGGAATCCTATCCTGGAAAGATTCCAACTTCATTTATTATTAACCTGATGATTAAAAAAGAATGGCTTGTGGGAAAATATTATGGTTCTGCATTAAAGGAGCTTATTAACTTGCTTTATAGTAATGCGGATAAAGAAGCACTTGGAAATATTCTTACCATTCGGATTTGTGATGTGTAATTTTTGTCTGTTGAACTTAGGTTGCAAAAAATCCTGTTTATTATTAACAGAAGCTATTAATGCTATGGTTGATAGCAAAGCAAAAAATGATAGAGAACAAATTGCAACTTGTTCTAAATTAACGTCTATTCAAATTGATAAATTATATAGGGATTCAGAGAGAACTGTAACGGATAAAGTTATTATTGTCCATAGAGAAGCAAAAGTATTAACTCTAGAAGAGATGAATCGTATTTTTAATACCAATGACGATGATAATATTGCTTTATTAGTAAAACGATATTGTAGAGATGAGACGTTTGAAGAACGTGTTCTAGCTGATAAATATTTAAAATTTAAAATTCTCCAGTACAGTATATGAGCCTAGCCAAACGTATAATCCCCTGTCTTGATGTCGATAACGGACGAGTAGTTAAAGGGGTTAAATTTGTCGATATTCGAGATGCTGGAGATCCTGTAGAAGTCGCCAGACGTTATGACCGCGAAGGGGCGGACGAAATCACTTTTTTAGATATTACTGCCACTTATCATAATAGGGACACTATCGTTCATGTGGTGGAACAAGTTGCCAGTGAAGTATTTATCCCTTTAACTGTTGGCGGCGGTATTCGAGCTTTAGACGATATTCGCCGCATGTTAAATGCTGGGGCGGATAAAGTTGGCATTAATAGTGCCGCTGTTTTTAGACCCGAATTTGTTAAAGAAGCCGCTGAAAAATTTGGTTCGCAATGTATTGTGGTTGCGATTGATGCTAAAAAAGTCAGTAGCGATAATGAACCTAATCGCTGGGAAATTTTTACACATGGTGGACGTAAAGGCACAGGGATTGATGCGATTGAATGGGCTAAAAAAATGGTTGATTTTGGTGCAGGTGAGATTTTATTAACGAGTATGGACAGAGACGGGACTAAGGTGGGTTTCGATTTAGAATTAACGCGTGCCGTAAGTGAAGCGGTTTCAGTCCCTGTGATTGCATCAGGTGGTGTAGGTAATTTAGACCATTTAGCTGATGGTGTTATTAAAGGGAAAGCAGATGCGGTATTAGCGGCGAGTATTTTTCATTTTGCAGAATACAGTGTTGAAGAAGCTAAATTACACATGCAAGCGCGTGGGATTGAAGTTAGGTTATAATTTTTTATGAGGTGCATGATGAATTGGCAAGAAGTATGTGACCATCCAAGTTTGAAAGATTTGCCGTTTAAGATTGAAACAGATGAAACAGGAAAAATAATTATGTGTCCCGTTAAGTTTTATCATTCCCTTTTTCAAAGTGAAATTGAGTTTTTACTCCGTACTTTATTATCAGGTGGTAAACCTGTGCCAGAATGTGCGATAAAAACGCGAAAGGGGACAAAAGCAGCCGATGTTGCTTGGTTATCTTTTGAAAGGTTGGCTCAATCTAAAGGGCTGGTTGAACTGGAAATTGCGCCTGAAATATGTATTGAGGTTTTATCTAGTAGCAATACGAAAAAAGAAATGATTGAAAAAAGGGCTTTATATTTTGAGGTCGGTGCAAAAGAAGTTTGGTTATGCAGTGAACAAGGTGAAATGCAGTTTTTTAATTCTCAACATGAATTGGTTCATTCTGAATTAGTGCCTAAATTTCCTTTGAAAGTTGAAGTATAAACGATGTCATATAGTGATTTTACGTTAAAAAAAATTAAGCAAGAGTTGGGAATAAAAGTTATTGAAGATAAGGATTTATTTTCCCAAGTAGAAGCGGTTAAAATCAGTGATTATTTAACCTCAACTTTAAAATACAATCTCCCGCTTGCAATGGCTTTAGGGACAGAAAAAGCGCGTTCTGAGTTGGTGATTGCTAATGTTTTATTGGAAGTACGAAAAAAACTTGATAATAAAGTGAGTTTTTTTTCAGGCATTAGTTTAGACGTGGATAAATCCAAAAGTCTCACTGGTTTTTGTGATTTTATTATGAGTCGGTCGAGTGAGCAGTTTTACATGAGTAGCCCCATTATTACTGTGGTTGAGGCAAAAAATGAGTCGATTAGTAGCGGCTTGGGTCAATGTATTGCTGAGATGTATGCTTCGAGTTTATTTAATGATAAGGAAGGCACACATTTATCGGTTATTTATGGTGCGGTTACGACAGGAAGTACATGGCGGTTTTTGCGCTATGAGAATAAGAAGGCTTATATTGATTTACCCGAATATTATATTGCTGATGTGACTAAAATTATGGGAATTTTAGTGTCGATGATGAAATAACTATTTATTTTATGTAAAAAGGGATAATTTCATAAATTATTTATAACTTGAATTCACATGATTTTAATAAAAAAAGGAAATGATATGCCAAGTATTTCAATGTTTTACGGTCTGATTGTTTATATGTATTTTATGGATAATAATCAACATAAATTGCCGCATATTCATGTGAAATATCAAGATGATGAAGTTGTGATTTCGATTCCAGAAGGTGATGTTTTGGAAGGAGGTATTCCAAAGTCTAAAATGAAATTATTGCAAGCTTGGATTGAATTACATAAAGATGAATTGATGGCTGATTGGGAGCTTGCCGTTTCAGGTGAACATCCTTACAAGATTAAACCGCTAGGTTAATATTATGAATCCGCGAGTTAAATCCGTAAAACCTCTCTGCGATTACCAGTTACTCTTAGAGTTTACTAACGATGAAATTGGAACTTATGATTGTAAGCCTTTGCTTAATTTTGGTGTTTTTAAAGAATTACAAGAGTTAAATTATTTTAATCAAGTGTCTGTTGTTGGCGATACTGTTGCATGGAAAAATGAACAAGATATTTGTCCTGATACGCTTTATTTGGAGTCTCAAAAAATGGATGAAATAAC
>CAYROI010000006.1:43472-47167 GCA_964425835.1 uncultured Methylococcaceae bacterium | reverse complement strand
CTTCAACACGATTACGTTGAATTTCAGAGGCACGTAAATAACCTTCAATATTATCCGCTAAAGTAATTACAGCACCTTTAGCATCAACTTCTTTAACAATACCCTTAATTAAACTACCTTTTTCATTCGCGGCAATATAATTTTGGAAAGGATCTTGCTCTAATTGTTTAACACCTAAAGAAATACGTTCGCGTTCTGGGTCAACGGCAAGAATAACGGTTTCAACCTCATCACCTTTCTTGTAGTCACGAATGGCTTCTTCATCATGTTCTTTCCATGAAATATCAGACATGTGAACCAGACCGTCAATACCACCTTCCAAGCCAATGAAAATACCAAAATCAGTAATAGATTTAATTTTACCGCTAATTTTTTCACCTTTGTTATGGGTTGCTGCAAATTCTTCCCAAGGATTAACTTTACATTGCTTCATGCCTAAAGAAATACGACGACGTTCTTCGTCAATTTCTAAAATCATGACTTCAACTTCATCACCTAATTGCACAACTTTCGCGGGATTAACGTTTTTGTTAGTCCAGTCCATTTCAGAAACATGAACTAAACCTTCAACGCCTTCTTCAATTTCAACAAAACAACCATAATCTGTTAAGTTATTAACTTTACCGAACACACGTTGTCCTGCTGGGTAACGACGAGCAATATTTTGCCAAGGATCTTCACCCATTTGTTTCATGCCTAATGAAACACGGGTTTTTTCTTTATCAAATTTTAGAACTTTAACTTGAACTTCTTGACCGATTTCAACACATTCAGACGGATGACGCACTCTACGCCATGCCATATCAGTAATGTGTAATAATCCATCAATACCACCTAAGTCAATAAATGCACCGTAATCAGTTAAGTTCTTAACGATACCAGCAACGATTGCACCATCTTCTAGCGTTTTCATTAATTCTTCACGTTCTGCACTGTATTCTTTTTCAACCACAGCACGGCGTGATAAAACGACGTTATTACGTTTTTGGTCAATTTTGATGACTTTGAATTCAAGATCACGCCCTTCTAAGAAGGTTGTATCACGAATTGGACGAACGTCAACCAATGAACCTGGTAAGAAGGCACGTAATGCACCCACGGCAACAGTGAAACCACCTCGAACTTTGCCATTAATACGTCCTGTAATAGTTTCTTCATCTTCAAAAGCTTTTTCCAATTCGCCCCAAGCTTTATTTTTCTTCGCTTTATCACGAGAAAGTAACGTTGAACCTAAGCCATCTTCAAATAAATCTAAGGCAACTTCAACTTCATCGCCGATTTCAACTTCTAAGTCGCCATCAGGATTTAAAAACTGCCATTTAGGAATTACACCCTCAGATTTTGCCTGCGTACTGACGATGACATATTCATTTTCGATGTCGAGGACTGTCCCCATTAACATTGCCCCTGGACGCATTTCCGTCTGGGCTAAACTTTCTTCAAATAATTCAGCAAAGCTTTCGCTCATTGTCTTCATTCCTATGCTTGCTAACACTCAAACAAGCTATTTTTTCTAATAGTTAATAAAAAAGCTGTTGTTAAACAGCCATGAAATCCATTAATGGATAAAATCTAGTATTTTTTCTATGACTTGTGTAATAGACAAGGCAGAAGAATCAATATATAAAGCACCTTCTGCTTTTTTTAAGGGGGCTACTGCCCGCTCTGCATCGCGTTTATCCCGCGCTTGTATTTCTTGCGTTATTTGGGTAAGGTTAGCATCCATTCCTTTTTTAATCAACTGTTTATAACGCCTTTTTGCTCTTATTTCTGCACTAGCCGTTAAATAAACTTTATGGTTTGCGGTTAAAAAAACCACCGTTCCCATATCGCGACCATCGGCAACTAATCCTGGGGGTTGTTGAAAATCTTGTTGTTTTTGTAATAAAACTGCTCTAACTTCTGGAATAGCTGCAATTGCTGAGGCAGTTGTCGCTGTTTTTTCAGATGCTAACGCTGAGGTAATATCAATACCGTTGAGTCCTACTTTCAGTTCATCAGTACAATCAAATGCTAACTTAATGGTTTTGGCCGTTTTTACAACGGCATTTATATCTTTTAGGTCAATATCTTGTTGTAAACAGGCGATTCCTAAGGCGCGGTAAATTGAACCGCTATCTAAATAATGCCAACCTAATTGCTTGGCAATGGCACGACTGACTGTTCCTTTTCCCGCCCCACTAGGGCCATCAATAGTTAAGACAGGGATCATTTTTCTATACTCTGTAATTGTAAGCCTAAGGACGTTGCTAATTTACGAAATTCAGGAAAAGATGTGTTAACATTCGCACAATTGTGAATGGTAATCGGCGCAGAGGCACTTAATCCTGCAATAGAAAAAGCCATTGCAATTCGATGATCCCCATGAGAGGCGACTTCGCCGCCGCCTATTTTGCCACCATTAATTATCATTCCATCCGCTGTGGATTGCGCATCAATACCCAGTGTTTGTAAACCCTCTGCCATCACTTGAATACGGTCACATTCTTTAACGCGTAATTCTTCTGCGCCTGTTAATAGGGTTTGCCCTTTTGCACACGCTGCGGCAATAAATAATACAGGAAACTCATCAATAGCAAGAGGAACAAGTTCTTCTGGAATCGTAATACCTTTTAATGTCGCACTGACAACCCGTAAATCTGCCACAGGTTCCCCCCCCACTTCACGGCGATTTAAAATACCAATATTCGCCCCCATTAATTGTAAAATATTAATGATTCCTGTCCGTGTTGGGTTCATCCCTACATGTCGTAGGGTTACATCAGAGTGCTTTGCAATAGATGCCCCAACTAAAAAGAAAGCGGCTGAAGAAATATCACTAGGGACGTCAATATTAGTGGCAGTCAATTTCCCTTCACTATTAATAATCGCTTGAGATCCTTCGCGCTTAACAGGATAACCAAAACCATTAAGCATTCTTTCTGTATGATCGCGAGTGGGCGCAGGTTCTGTTATTTTAGTTTCACCTGCAGCATACATCCCAGCGAGTAATAAACAAGATTTAACTTGCGCGCTTGCCATAGGCAACGTGTATTCAATACCTTGTAAATTTTTTGTTCCCTGAATATGAAGCGGTGCAGAGCCATTCGCTTGGGTTTCAATTTTAGCGCCCATTAAGGCTAATGGATCGGTAACACGACGCATTGGGCGTGATGATAAAGATTCATCGCCTGTTAAAGTGCAATCAAAATTTTGTCCTGCTAATAACCCACTTAATAAGCGCATTGAAGTCCCTGAATTTCCTAAGTCCAAAGGATTTTCAGGGGCTTTTAATCCATGTTTACCCACGCCATGAATGGTTACTTCGCCTTTAACAGGATCGGTGATTTCAACGCCCATGGCTCTAAATGCCTTTAACGTAGACATTGCATCCTCGGCATTTAAAAACCCTTTCACATGGGTAACACCTTCAGCTAGAGAACCTAGCATAATGGCACGGTGTGACATAGATTTATCGCCAGGAACTCTAATTTCACCGTTAAGAGAATTACTTGGCTGTACTATAAATGTAATTGATTTTGGCATGTTAATTTATTTTAAGTTAGATTATAAATCAATTTCTAAACCATCATAAGAAACCTCAATCCCATTATCATTTAGAATTTTTCGTTCCTTTGAATTGTCATCTAAAATAGGATTGGTATTATTAATGTGAATTAGAATTTTACGGGTGTTTTCAATACCATTTAATACCT
>CAYROI010000006.1:24905-43372 GCA_964425835.1 uncultured Methylococcaceae bacterium | reverse complement strand
GTATTATTAATGTGAATTAGAATTTTACGGGTGTTTTCAATACCATTTAATACCTCAATCATGCCGTCTTTTCCTGATTGTGGTAAATGCCCAATTTCCCGCGCCCGTTTGGGACTAATATTTTGGGTACACATTTCATCATCTGTCCAAAATGTTCCATCAACCAAAATACAGTCAGCTTCCTGCATTGCAGTCATCACGTGGGGTTCGATTTCACCTAAACCTGGGGAATAAAAAACTTTTTTCCCTGTTGATATTTGCTCAATAATAACCCCAATATTATCCCCTTCATGAGGATCGTGACGATGAGGTGAATAGGGGGGGGCTTTACTTTTCAAAGCCTGCGTATAAAAACGTAAGTCATCAATCAAAGGAACAGTAAAACTACTTCCATTAATAGGGACTGGGTGATGATTAACCGTACAATAATCTTCTAACATTTTAAATAATGGAAACCCTGTACTTAAGTCATTTTTCACCATTTCCGTACAATAGACCTCTAGTGGTTTACCTTCACGTAACATCAGCATGCCTGTTGTATGGTCAATTTGACTATCAATCAGCATAATTGCTTTAATGCCTGTATCACGCACGCCTTCCTTAGGCTGAATGGCGGGAAAGGCCTCTAATTGGGTTAAAATATCAGGTGAGGTGTTAAAAAGTAACCAATTACGGTCATTCGTGCTAACAGCAATAGACGATTGCGTACGGGCAACGCCTTGCATTTCTTTATGACGTAAACGGTGACAGTTATGGCAATTACAATTCCATTGAGGAAAGCCGCCCCCTGCTCCTGAACCTAAAACGCGTATTTTCATAATCCAATCTATAGTTATAAAATAAAAGCCAGAATCATACGGTATTCATGGCTGACAAGCAAAAACATTCATATAATAAGGTAAGGTTTCAATGCCAAACGCCTATAAAAAAAGGGGCTAATAAGCCCCTTTTTTATTTCTAAACCATTATTTGTTTAACGATTATAGATATACATGGTTACTTCAAAACCAAAACGTAAATCAGTATAAGTTGGTGTTTCCCATTTCATTATAAGTTCTCCAAAATATTTATAAATAGACTAGCTTGACCGAGTTAAGCCACGACTGATTATAAGGTGATCGTCCTTATTAAGCAACTGTTGATAGCTCTTGAAAAAATGTAAAGTTAGCTCCAAAACTAAAATGTAAAAAGTTAAGGTACTCACTATGAATTATATCGCTTAGATAACAGATTGTTTAAAGAGGTATTTTTTTTATCCAAAAAAAGGTATTATTTAAGGGGATATTAAAATAATTAAGACAACAATTGAGGAAAAAATATGGGTGAAATAATTTGGATAACATTAGTTATGTGGGTAGTTGCCTGTGCAGCATTTGCACCATTGGCTTACTTTATCTATATTTATAGTGTAAAAGAGGGAGAACCTTTTGGAAATATTGAGCCTCATGGTGATAGTGAATCCCCTTTATTAAAAGCGATTGAAAACCTGCTTAGTAAACTAAAAAAATAATCTTGAGTACCCCTAAGATGCTAGAGGCGCGAAACATCGCGTCTCTGCAATTATTAGAACGAGTTATAAACCAAGTGAATTCCTACGAGGGTTAATAGAAAAATAAAGGCTTCTTTTAAAAGACGTTCATTTATTTTTTTAGTAATTCTTGAGCCTATTTGCCCGCCGATCAACACCCCAGGAATTGCCCATGTGACGACGGCATAATTTGGGCTACCCCCCATTAATAAATGACTTATTGCACCAATACAACTAACACAAAAGGCTAAGAAAAGACATGTCCCTATTGCACTGCTCATACTGAGTGATAATTTGCTTCGCATCACGGGGATTAACCATTCACTCAAACTCGTACTTAACATTCCACTTGCAACTGAAGCGGGAAAAGCAATCCAAGCATGACGATAGGCAAGTTTCATATCCACTTTAGTACTCCCCAAATCATTGTATTTTTGCTCTGATGAGACAAATAAAAATGCGGTTGTCATCACTAACAAGCCTAAAAAAAGCTGCATTTTATCCGACTCTAAAAAACTCGCAAGATAAGCACCACCAATAATACCTGGAAAAGCAATGAGCAAAATTAACCGTGCTAATTTAAAATCAACACGCTGTTGTCTAATACAAGTAAAGCTTGCAGATCCCATCCCTGCCGTTTGAATTAATAACGAGGTCACTACTGCGATTTCAGGCGAAAGTTTTATCACAATCAAAAAGAAAGGCATTAATAAAACCCCGCCACCAATACCTACTGAAGAAACTGCGGTTGAAATAGCGATTGCGACGGGGAAAACATACCAAAACTCAATCACTTAGATGCTCCTTCATCTTCTTCCGCCCTTAATTGGAAACATTCGGTAAAAAACTTTAGCATTTCAAAGTCATCTTGCAATTGTTCTAACTCCCCAAGGATTTCTTTAGTTTTTTCCGAATGGCTCACATCTTTATCGAGTAAATCGCGCACATGTTCAATACAACGTTCTCCTGTAGCACTCAGGTTTTTTGCAACCATCGTCACTTCTTCTAGGTTGCTGGACATCTCATTTATCACCCCGCCTAATTGTGATAGCTCATTGCCTGAGTCTATATTAATTACTTGGGTTAAATCACCATTCGAGATTTCTTTTGAAATATCAATCATATGCTGTAAAGGACCTGTAATATTTTTAATCAGCATGGTTAAAACAATAATCGTCACATACATAATAATGCCAATCATCAAAATAGCTTTATTACGTAATCCCTCCATCGGTTCAAAAACTTGGGCTTCATTTAACGCATTCGTTGAGAATTTTTCAAAGTTTTTTAATAAAATATCTTTTAATTCAGCACTTTGTACATCAAAGACAAATTCAACAGTGACCAATAATGCAGCACAAACAATCAGCATGAAATACGTAATCATGGTTCGTTGTAAGTTCTCTTTATTTTTTTTCTCTTTCATTCACAATAACCTAAAAAGTTTATGCATGCTTTTACCTTAATATTAACAATAGTTTACTTAAAATCATGCCTATGTGTAAGTTGAATGACCTTAAATTAATATTAAGGTTTGTTATGTTTTTAAACTAATACGCGTAAAATATAGGCTATTGTAACTAAATAGTGAAGTTAAAATGTTAGAAAAACATATTTATAAGGTTATTTTTTTTAACCGTGATGAAATTTACGAAGTTTATGCCAAAAACGTCTACGAAGGTGATATGTACGGCTTTATTGTTATCGAAGATTTTATTTTTGGGGAAAAAAGCAGTGTATTGATAGACCCCAGTGAAGAAAAACTAAGGAATGAATTTGAAGGGGTTAGCCGTACATTCATTCCTATTCATGAAATTATCCGTATTGATCAAGTCAAAAAACGGGGCATTTCAAAGATTTCTTCTAGTTCAAAAAAAAATAGTAATAATGTTTCAACACTCTATAGTAGTTCTGATAAAAAGTAAGGTCATTTAACGATTCGTAATTGAGGTCGCTTGTTGGTTGGTTTTTTATCTTTCGAAGAGGTATCATCTTTCACCTCATCACTTGGATCAAAAACCATCCCTTGACCATTTTCTTGTGCATAAACAGCTAAAATCGCACTAACAGGTGCAACAATATGCATTGGTCTTCCTGAGAAACGGGCATTAAATTCTATATCATCATCACCAAGCAATAAATTCTGGACAGCAGCAGGACGAACATTTAACACGATTTGGTTATTTTCAATAAAAGCTTCTGGTAAAACCGCATCAGGATGCTCTGCATTAACTAATAAATGGGGGGTCATATCATTATCTACAATCCATTCGTAAAGGGAACGAATTAGATAGGGTTTTAACGATGTCATTTAGGCAACCTTTCCATATCTTTTTCTTCTACACTTAAGCTTTCTTGAAAAGCTTCTCTTGCGAATATACGATTAGCATATTGACTAATACTACTATTTAATAAACCTAAATCAATTCCAAGACTAGGTAATCGCCATAATAAAGGGGCTAACGCACAATCGACTAATGAATATTCATCATTCATGAAATAAGGTTTAGCGGCAAACACAGGGGCGGCAGAGCTAAGACTTTCTTTTAATCTTTTTTTAGCCCGTGCTGATTTTTTTTCACCAGAATTTAACATTTCATCCAATAAATGATACCAGTCCTGATCTATGCGCTTAATCAACATTCTAGCTGTTGCTCGCGAAACAGGATCCATCTGATGTAAAGGAGGATGAGGGAAGCGTTCATCTAAATATTCCATAATAATACGGGAATCATATAAAACTAAATCACGTTCAATTAGGGTAGGAGAGACCCCCGTAGGATTAAGCTTTAATAATTCTGGGGGTGGCTCATTGGGATCATAATATTCAATATCAGCCACAACGCCTTTTTCATGAATAACAAGGCGAGTACAATGACTCATTGCACAGGTAGGAGAAGAAAAAACTGTCATAATAGCCTTACGAGGATTAATATTTGCCACGAGAACAACAACCTTTAAAGTAACTTATAGCGGTAAAATTTCCCATTATAACACAGAATTTTTTAATATTTTTTAGCCTAATAAATTATCAAGTAACATCATCATAATAAAGCCACCCATTAATGCAAAGGTTGCGCAACGAGAACGTCCCTTAGAATGTGTTTCTGGGATAATTTCTTCACTAATGACAAAGAGCATTGCCCCAGCCGCAAAACCCATTGCAATAGGTAAAATAGGGGTGAAAACTGTGACCATTGTAATACCGAGTAACCCCCCTATTGGTTCAACTAACCCTGTGAGGGTAGCAATACCGACAGCTTTCCATTTGTTATAACCTAAACCAACTAAAGGCAGTGCAACAGCTAATCCTTCGGGAATATTTTGTAAAGCAATCGCAATAGATAAGACTAAGCCATTATTCAAATCACCTGAGCCAAAGCTAACCCCCACCGACATGCCTTCTGGAAAATTGTGAATGGTAATAGCAATAATAAATAAGCTAATTTTCTGTAATGAATCTAAATGTGCGCTGTCTTCGGATTCAAAATGTAGATGCGGCAGTTTTTCATCGGCAAAATGTAAAAATAAAGCTCCAATCAACATGCCTGCGGAAACAATCCACAGCCCTTTACCTGGCCAAATGATATTACCGAATTCCATGCCAGGAATGATGAGTGAAAAGGCCGTTGCAGCTAACATAACCCCAGCTGCCGCCCCTAACAAGCTATTAAATAGACGATCAGAAATATTTTTTAAAAACAGGGCAGGTAATGCACCTACCCCTGTTGCAAGCCCTGCTAAAATACTGGCAAAAAAACCAATAACAACTATTTTTCCAAAAAGTAAATACAACAGCCCAAAAACTAACACCTGAGAAATTAGGAAAATACCCACCCACGTAGCCCAGCGTTGTTGTTTTGGCAACGCCATAATTTTTTTATAAAGGGGATGGTTTTGTATAGTGGTTAACTGCGTTTCAAAAAAGGTTTGTAGCGTTTGTGTTGTCGTCATAATAATTAACTTTAAATTAAAACTAAAGAAAGTCTTTCATTATAACTAAAGCTTAAAAATTTAGGGAATTAATTTGTGTAAGGAAAGTGTCGCTTATTTAAGGTGGGAATAAAAAGAGGTGAGACGCAAAGTTTTGCGTCTCTACAAGGCGTTGTAATTTTTTAAGATAATTATTGTTTATATAGAAAACCAAAACCCCCTTTAGTATTTTTCTTTTTAGAGATATCACTTGAAGAAAGAACCCCGTCACTATTTTTATCAAGTTTTTCAAATTGTGCTTCTTTAAATGCTTCAAGTTCCTCAGGCTCAACCAAACTATCACCATCAGCATCCATTTTTTTAATGAGTGCCGCAGCTTCTTTATCAATACTTTTTAGTTCACTCGTTACAGTTTTATTAATATTTGTTTCAGAAACGCCATGTTTTCTAAGTTCATTAACCGTTTTTTCTAAATCTTCTTCTAATTCTATCGCAACTTCATTACGGGTAATATAACCATCTTGGTTTTGATCGTAAGCACTTTTATCCTCAGTAAACTCTTGAATATCTATTTGTTCATTACAGTTATCATCTTGCGAACTGATCATGTCTTTAAGATTGTCTTCTGAGTAGGATGCAGCGTAGACAAAATTAGACGATGCAATAATAATAACACTGGTGATTAAGGGGGTAAGCAATAATTTCATTTTTTTTCCTTTCATGTTATAGCTATGATCGCAATCACAAACTATGGTTAATTATTCAACGCTAAGTTTAACAAAATAAGTCCTTAAATAATATATTTTAAGTCTGATAAGATACCCCTATCCAAATTAAATATTTCTATTTTAGTTTTAGTTTTATTAAATGTAATCGTCTGCTATCCGCTCGTAAAACCTCAAAACGAAACTTATCGACTTTTAATCTTTCTCCTTTTTTAGGAAAATACTCAAGTTTATGGACGATAAACCCGCCAATTGTATCAAATTCATCATCTTGTAAATTAGCTGCAAAATAGTCATTAAAATCATCAATAGGGGTTAGACCTTTTACTATATATTCATCTTTATTACGTTGCAAAATGAAGTCAGTATTATCTTCAACGTCATGTTCATCTTCAATTTCCCCCACAATTTGTTCGAGTACATCTTCAATAGTTACAAGTCCTGCCGCAGTACCATATTCATCTACCACAATTGCCATGTGATTACGTTCAGTACGAAACTCCCTTAGTAAGACATTAAGCCGTTTACTTTCTGGAACAACACTGGCTGGACGCATAATTTTTTCGACCGTCCAATGTTTATTATCAAGGATATTAGCCAGTAAATCTTTTGCCATCAATATACCCACGACTTGGCTACGATCATCTTCAATTACAGGAAAACGCGAATGTGATGATTCAATCACGAGTGGATAGATGGTTTCCAAATTGACCTCTTTAGGAACGACAACCATCTGGATACGGGGAATCATAATATCTCGTACCTGCATTTCTGCCACTTGTAGCACGCCTTCCATCATAGATAACCCTTCGGCATCTAAAAGATGTTTTTCACGCGCATCTTTTAATATCTCCAACAGTTCATCTTGATCTTGAATATCACCCCCTAAAAGTTGAGCTATTTTACTGATCCAATTTTTTCTCGAAGCTTGATTCCTTGGAGGTTTATCATCATTCATGGGAGGCTTGTTCCTGATAAGGATTACGAATAGAAAGTTTTTTTAATAGTGTTATTTCTTTGGATTCCATTATTTGAGCCTCGGTATCACTTAGGTGGTCATAGCCGCATAAATGCAAAACCCCGTGAATAACAATATGCGCCCAGTGATGAAATAAAGGTTTTTGTTGTTGTTCTGCTTGTTGTTCTATAATAGGCGCGCAAATAACCAAGTCACCTAATAATGAGGAGCTAATCATTTTTGGCACTTCAAAAGGAAAGCTTAAAATATTAGTTGCACCATGCTTATGCCGATAGCGTTGATTAAGCGTTGCGCTTTCAGAACGATCAACAATACGAATGACTAATTCATTATTATCTTTTAACACCATATCAACCCATGTTTGAAATTGCCCTTCACTAGGGATTTTTTCTGAAATTGATGTAATTTGAATTTCAAGCTGGTTCATTCGGGCCTATAGGTGTTTTTGTTCGTAAGCTTCATAAGCGGCAACAATACGTTGCACCAGTGGATGTCTAACAACATCACGGACATTAAATGCGGTAAAACTAACCCCGTCAACCTGATGAAGAACTTTTAAAACATGTTTTAAACCCGACATTTTTTCATTTGGTAGATCTATTTGGGTAATGTCCCCTGTAATTACGGCGGTTGATCCAAAGCCAACCCGTGTTAGAAACATTTTAATTTGTTCGGTGGTGGTATTTTGTGCTTCATCCAAAATAATAAAAGAATCATTCAAAGTTCGACCTCGCATAAAGGCTAACGGTGCAACTTCAATAACTTTACGCTCTATTAATTTTTCCACGCGTTCAAAGCCTAACATTTCATACAAGGCATCGTATAAAGGGCGTAAATAAGGGTCAACTTTTTGCGCGAGATCACCTGGTAAAAAACCCAACTTTTCACCTGCCTCAACCGCAGGACGTACTAAAATAATACGCCTAACTCGTTCTGTTTGTAAGGCTTCTACAGCACATGCAACCGCAAGATAGGTTTTGCCTGTGCCAGCAGGTCCTATTCCAAAATTAACATCATGCATTTGAATTTTTTTTAAATAATCTTGTTGATTTTTCCCACGTCCTCTTATCATACCGCGTTTAGTTTTGATCGCAATATCGGTGGGCTTAGTATCCTCTTCAGCCGTATTTAAAAGTTGATCGACACTCGAATCTTGCATCGCTAAATGCACATGTTCAGGGGTTATTAATTCATGTTCAGTTGCGGCGAAAAGTTTTTTTATAACCGCACAAGCCGCTTTTACATCAGTTTTGAGACCTGTTACTTGAAATTCATTACCTCGGTTAGCTATTTCGACATTTAATCGTTGTTCAATTTGTCTAAGGTGTCGGTCACATTCACCACAAAAATCAGATAACCTAAAATTATCGTTAGGTTCTAATTGAAGCGATTGGGATATTTTAGCGTTTTCCACTGTTTTAATTCGCCTGTTTAATTTTATTCAATGAAGACTCGACTAAACGCCCTCGTAAAGAATTAGGAAGTGCCTCAGTAATTAATAGTTCAACGAACTGCCCTTTTAGTCGTGGATGCCCGATAAAATTGACTACGCGATTATTTTCTGTCCGTGCTGTCATTTGTAGGGCGTTCTTTTTAGATTCACCTTCAACTAATACTGTTTGCGTACTATTGACCATGGATTGAGAAATAGCTTGGGTCAATTCATCAAGTCGTTTTTGTAGACGTTTCAACCGTTGTTTTTTTGTCTCCATCGACACATCATCACTAAATTCTGCCGCAGGGGTTCCAGGTCTTGCACTGTAAATAAAACTATACGAAAAATCAAAACCAATTTCTTCAATGAGACGCATTGTTTCTTCAAATTGTTCATCGGTTTCGCCTGGAAAACCAATGATAAAATCAGAGGATAAGCTAATCCCTGGACGAACGGCTTTAAGTTTATTTAATTTCTCAATATATTGTTCACACGTATAATCGCGTTTCATAGCGGCTAAAATGGCATTACTTCCACTTTGAACAGGGAGGTGTAAATGATTAACTAACTGGGGGATTTGGGCGAAAGCATCAATAAGATCATCATTAAATTCAACGGGATGTGACGTAGTAAAGCGAATACGGTCTATGCCGTCAATGGCGGCAACATAATGAAGTAATAAGGCAAAATCAGCAATATCCCCTTCATCCATTTCACCACGATAAGCATTAACATTTTGCCCTAATAAATTAACCTCTCTAACACCTTGTTTTGCTAATGCGGTAATTTCATTTAAAACATCAATTAAAGGACGACTTATTTCTTCACCACGCGTGTAAGGAACAACACAATAAGTACAATATTTACTACAGCCCTCCATCACCGAAACAAAGGCTTTTACACCCTCTGCACGCGGTTCAGGTAGCGCGTCAAATTTTTCAATTTCAGGAAAAGATATATCAACCACTTTCGTTTTATTTTTTTGTGCTTGATCTAATAAATTAGGTAAGCGATGCAGCGTTTGAGGGCCAAAGACAATATCAACATAAGGCGCGCGTTTTTGAATAGCAGCTCCTTCTTGACTGGCAACACAACCACCAACACCTATAATTAAGTTGGGATTTTTTTGTTTAAGTTTACGCCAACGACCAATGGCTGAAAAAACTTTTTCTTGGGCTTTTTCACGTATCGAACAGGTATTTAAGAGTAAAACATCCGCTTCTTCTGGCGTCATAGTGACTTCCATTCCATGTGATGCTTGAAGTACATCCCGCATTTTATCGGAATCGTACTCATTCATCTGGCAGCCATTTGTTTGGATATAAAGTTTTTGTGTCATGTTTTGATGCTAAGGCGTTTAATTATCTAGCGTTGACAGTGAATAATATCAACAAAAATAGCTATTTAAACTCAAGTTTAAAAACGCGTGATTATAACCTGAAAATTAGCAAACAGTTAATTTTAGTGAAGGTTTATTATTACAAATAATATTGTTTAATAAACGGCGTGAAAAAATAGGTTTTTTCACGCCTTAAAAAACTTTACCTCCTCACCGTTGGATGCACCGTAATACTCCCCCGCCCATCTTCGGTAATTTCATCATCGCTGATTTTAAAATTGCCTAATTTCATGGTCATAAAACGACTAAAGTATTTTTCTAAATCTTTTTCGACTGATTTATCATAATCAGGTTTAACTACATGCGTTGTTCCCCAAGTAACTTTTACCACTTCACCATTTTTAACCACACATTCACCGTCTTTAAAGACATAATCAGGCGTACTAAACATTTTTTCACGATCTGTATTTTCAGTATAAACGGTAATATCAGCAAAATCGTCAATACCTAATGCGCCACGACCGACTAACCCAGTGATTTTTGCCGCCCCTGCACGGGTTAAAATGGCAATTTCTGATAAACTATATTCACGATCAATGGATGCCAAGGTGGTCATTTTTTGTGCTTCGGGATGAATCGTTGCCAACATGTCGTTGCGGAAACTTTTATCCATTAATAAACGAATTAAATGTGGATAAGAAGAAAAGGGCGCACCATTGGGATGATCGGTGGTTAAAAAAATACGCCAAGGATCATCAACCAATAAAAATATTTCTAAGCCAATCGCCCATTGCAAAGCATTGACAAAATTTTTATCTCTATATTTAAAGGGAACGAGACCACAGCCTGCATCACACTCAATATCCATACAGACCCATTTATTCGGGCTGGCAAGACTATGATTAGCGTATTGACGCATCGCATCGCCTGAGGCAGTAACGGTTTGCCCGAACATGATTTGTCCAACGTCAAGCGTGATGTTTTTATTTTTATTGGCAGCTTCTGCAATTTGTGCCGCACCTGAGGAAAATTTAAAATCCCCTTCCGTGCCATAGCTATGAAACTGTACATGGGTTAAATGCATCGGTAATCCCTCGACCCCTGCAATAGAGTTTAAGGTGGTTTCAATATTTCCTGGTACACCTAAGTTACTCCCGTGAACATGCAACGGGTGTTTAACGCCCAATTCTTTAACCGCCGTGGCTAACGATTTTAAAATCTCACGCGGGGTGACATTGTAATGACTATTATTTTCATCTAAATCTAATTTGCGTTGATTAAATTTAAACGCATTAATCCCGCCTGCATTAACAACTTTAATCCCGATACCTTTAGCCGCTTGCAGAGTCCACGCCACATAATCATTAATCGCTTGCTGATCTTTTTTTGCGGTCATCATGCGGAGTAAATAATCATCACTCCCCAGCATAACATAACCGCCTTTATCTAAAATGGGAATGTCTCCCATTTCCATGTGGGCTTGGCGCGCATTAATAGGCAATACCGCAGGTTCAAAGCCTGCGGTATAACCCATTTCAGCATAACGATAACCTGTCGTAAACGTGCTAGGCATGGCATGACCTGTTCCCGCACGTTTGATTGCGGTATGAGATTCTGCATCAAGGCGATGATTTTCAGGCATTAACATGCGGGCAATATTGCCTTTACCCCCGCCTATATGGGTGTGTAAATCAATTGCCCCTGCCATCACTATTTTACCTTTTAGATCATATTCTTTATCTATTTTGGCTTCTTGAGGTGGCTTAATAATTTTTCCATTTTGGATATAAATATCCGCTATTTTTCCATCAATGTTATTACTAGGATCATAGATGCGTCCCCCTGTTAATTTTGTCAACATAATCGTATCCTACAAAGCCTGTTCAATAGCATTAAGTACCTCTGCGGTACTGGGTAAATCAGAATTTCTTAATTTTTTCAAACGAATCGCAACCACATTATCCATTCGATACGCATGACCTGCATGGTCAATTCCTGGTGTTCCAATGGGTATAAAAACATCAGGTTCTTGATTAAAGGTCATTCCTGATCGCGCAACGACAATAGTCGGGACATTCGTTTTAGGCGGTGTTGCTTGACTATTAAAAGCATGAACCCAAAGCAGTGCATCCGCCTCACCGTCATCTAATAAACGTTGATTGTCATAAAGGTAGGGGTCATATTCAGGAAAACCACGCGAAAAGTGCATTCTAGCAGGATACCCTGTTTGCCAACCACAAACTTGATTCGCGGTTTGATCGCCATCTTTTCCCCCTAAAGGTAAACCTGCACAGCGGACACCTGAGACATTAACATCTTTAATCATTTCACAAAGCATTTGTACGGTTAATTCAGCCTGTGAAAAATTTAAACTTCCTGCCGCCCACGTTACAACACTATAAGTAGCATTTTTTAATTTATCAGCCAATTTTTGTAAATCAGAAATAGCAATGCCTGCGACAGTATCAGTGGCAATAATATTATTTTTAATTAAAGCTCTTAAGACCGCAACTACCTCAGGTAAATCGGTATTATCACAACTTAAGGTTTGTGCAACCGTTCCATTCGGTGAGGTTGACGCATTTCCTTTAGGGGGTTGACCAATATAAACGATTTCACGTTGCGCCGTATCGTCTAAAAACATGGATTGTTGATTCCAACAATAACGCTCAAAAAATCGTGGAGCAAAGACTTCAGGATCACAGCCAATAATAACGAATAAATCACAACGGTTTTTTACTTCCGCTAAGGTGGTATTCATCCAACCACTGTCTTGAAGGGCTAGAAAATTATTTTTCGCCGCCTTAAAATTAATATTATCAACGACTGCGCTATTTTTATCCGCTAATGCCATTAAGGCACGCATGCCACTAACATCGGTTGCACAGCCCCCGATCACAGATTGTTTAGTTTCCCTTAATAGGTCAGCGGCTTTGGCAACCGCTTGTTTTAAACTGACTTCTTTGCCCTTAATTCTAGGGCTTTTATCGGTGATGGCTTGTTCAAAACTAGGTGTATTGATACTGCAACCATTTTCTATGACTTTAAGCGATTCGCCATCAACCTGAATTGTCAGGTCATCAGTTCCGATACCACAAAAAGGACTTGGCACTTCCGTTATTTCATTCACGCGCATCCCCTTAAAAATGTTATTAAATGCGTAATTTTAGATATTCTATGCAACTGCCTATTGTAACTCTTTTTACAAATGACAAATAGCTTATCTAGTTTCATTTTTTATATAATTTTTAAAGCAAACACCGCTCTATTATTACGGTTTATTTTATTTAGATCCGCTGGTTATGATTACTTGAAAGAGGATGTTAATTGCATAAAGAGCTAATAAATTAAATAAGTTAAGTTTAAATACCAACTAAATTACTGTGTATTTTCAAGTATTTACTTATAATTAAAGTAGAAAACAAAGGGATTTTTAGACAGCGAAGGCGTAAAATTAAATCATGTTTTTTTCAATGTGGAGAATAGCGTGGCAGATATAGATAAATGGGATGTTGAGGATTCTGATTTTTGGGAATCTAAAGGCAAAAAGATTGCAAACCGTAACTTGTGGATTTCCATCCCTAGTTTATTAAGTGGTTTTGCAGTTTGGTTATATTGGGGGATTATTACCGTTCAAATGCTGAACTTAGGTTTTCCTTATGAAAAATCAGAGTTGTTTTCATTAATGGCGATTGCAGGGTTGACGGGGGCAACGCTTAGAATCCCGAGTAGTTTTTTTATTCGTCTTTGTGGCGGACGTAATACGATTTTCTTTACCACTGCTTTATTAATGATCCCCGCTTTTGGTGCAGGCATCGCTTTACAAGATAAAAATACGCCTTTTTGGGTATTTCAATTATTAGCGTTGTTATCAGGGTTTGGTGGTGGAAATTTCGCCTCTTCAATGTCAAATATTAGTTTCTTTTTTCCAAAAAAAGTACAAGGTTTGGCTTTAGGGCTTAATGCAGGGCTTGGAAATTTTGGCGTAACCACGATGCAACTTCTGATTCCATTAGCGATGACTTTTGGGTTATTTGGCTCAATGGGGGGGGAGTCAATGACATTGCAATCAACCTCAGGCACTTTAATAGGAAAAATACCTTCAGGAACAGAAACTTATATTCAAAACGCAGGCTTTATTTGGTTGTTATTATTAGTGCCATTGGCTTTTTTAGGTTGGTTTGGAATGAATAATATTCGTACTGAACAGATTTCACCAATCAAAAGAAGTCCTCTTACTTGTTTTGGCATGATGTCAGGGATGTTTTTAATTGCCTTTGGCAGTGCTATTTTTGGTTTATGGTTAATGTTACCTGAATCAGTTAATGGTTCAGGTTTTAAAGTCCCTAAAGAAATTGTTTTGTTTATTGTCATTATGCTCACGGTGTCATTACTTAAAATTATTCCAGGGCAAATTGGTGAAAGTTTACAACGACAATATCAGATTTTTGATAATAAACATACATGGGTGATGAGTATTATTTATACGATGACCTTTGGATCATTTATTGGTTTTGCCGCGTGTTTTCCTTTAGCGATTAAAGTGATTTTTGGTTATCAACATTTAATGGTTGATGGAGTGATGAACCATGACCAAACAAACCCAAATGGACCTAGTGCGTTAATGTATGCGTGGATGGGGCCTTTTATTGGTGCTTTGATTCGTCCCGTTGGCGGTATGATAGCCGATAAATTTGGGGGGGCATGGGTAACCCATATTTGTGCAGGTGTTATGGTTTTAAGTGCAGGCGGAGTGGCTTATTATATGAAAGCTGCTTATAACTCTGCAACGCCAGAAGAGTTTTTTGTTCAGTTTTTTGTTTTATTCCTAATTTTATTTGCAGCGACGGGGATTGGTAATGGGTCAACCTTTAGAACGATTGCAATGGTCTTTCCAAAAGAACAAGTCGGACCAGTATTAGGTTGGACATCAGCCGTTGCTGCCTATGGGGCATTTTATATTCCAAAAGTTTTGGGAGAACAAATTAAAGAAACGACCCCTGAAGTCGCTTTAATTGGTTTTGCAGTGTTTTATATTGCTTGTATTATGATTAATTGGTGGTTTTATTTACGCAAAGATGGGGAGTTTTATAATCCTTAAATCACTTTAAAAATCTGTAGGGTGGGCTATGCACACCCTACCACTAGGCTAAACAATTCAAAATCATTTTAGTTTAAAAACTGATTATAAACACGAGAGAGATTCATTCCAATTTTTGGACAATTAATTAAGTAGTTGAACATAAGTTTTTGTATATTTTTTAAGAAATATATGAGAAAGCTTTTGATTAGGTACTTACTGTTCATCATAGCTAAGGATATAATCTAGTAAATTTATTGTAAACCATCATAATAAAGCCGCTTTTATTATTGCAAAAATCGTTAATTTTAAAATCTGATTTCCTCAAAAAATAATTAATAGCCATATTATAATAATTTTAGATGCTAAAATAGCCGCCTTTTTTATTAAAACGCTAACTTCTCTAAACTTATGCCTGCTCATCTAAAACTTAACGCTTCTGCACTAAAACTAGAGGTTGCATTAACCGTCAAGGATTTTAAAAAGAAACCTGCTGAACAACAGGGTATTTTGGGGCAACAACGCGCTCAAGAGGCGTTGAAATTTGGCGTTGCGATGAAAAACCCTGGCTATAATATTTTCGTGATGGGACAGCCAAGTACAGGACGGTTATCTATGATTACCAATGCCTTAAATGAACGAGCGCAGCAGCAATCTACTCCCCCCTCTTACGCTTATGTTGATAATTTTACTAAACCGCGTGAGCCTATTACGATTGAACTTCCCTCAGGTCATGGTGAAATTTTTAGTCAAGATATTGAAACCCTGATTGATAATTTATTGGCAACCTTTCCAGCCGCTTTTGAAAGCCCGATGTATCAACAGAAAAAAAGTGCGATAGAGCGTAGTTTTAATCAACGCTATAGCCGTGCGATTGATAAGGTTGATAAAAAATCTCGAACGCTTAATGTGGCTTTATATCGTGAAGGTGATGGCATTACTTTTTTGCCGATCCGAAAAGACAAACTACTTGAGGATGATGAGTTTGCCTTGTTACCACAGCCTGATCGTGAAGCCTTTCATAAACATGTGGCTGAATTGGAGGAATATTTAAGTGAAACCTTGCTGGAATTACCGCAATGGCGTAGAGCGATGGTCGAAGAAATTAAGCAATTGGATAATGAGACTATTGATTATGCGGTTGCGCCCTTATTAGATGAGTTAAATAAAAAATATCAAAATATTGATGATGTGATTAGTTTTTTGGCAGAAATTAAAACAAATTTACCCCATACGATTACAGATTATTTAAGATCTTCGCGTACCTTGGAAGAAAATGATTTAACCACGAGACGACTTATTTTAACTGAACAATACGCACCCAATATTATTGTTGATTACCCGCAAGATACGGGTGCGCCTGTGGTTTATGAATCTCACCCGACCTATCAAAATTTATTTGGACGGATTGAATATGTGAGTGACCAAGGAACGTTAGTTACCACTTATCGGCGTATTTGTGCAGGGTCTTTACATCGGGCTAATGGTGGCTATTTAATATTGGATGCTGAAGAAGTTTTAACTTATCCTTTTGTTTGGGAAGGGCTTAAACGAGCTTTGCAATCAAGCTTAATTGAAATTGAAACCCCTTATTCTGAATTTGGAATTAATACCATTACCCTAAAACCTGAAGTTATTCCTTTGAATATAAAGATTATTCTCTTTGGTTCACGTGATATGTATTATTTGTTGGAAGAGATGGACAGTGAATTTAATGAAATGTTTAGAGTTCTAGCAGATTTTGATGATAATATTGTTCTTAATGATGAGAGTATGCAGCAGTTTGCGGTATTAATGCAAAATCATACCGTTGATTTAGGATTAAAACCGCTGAGTCATAAAGCCTTAGAGCGACTTATTGAGCATAGTTGTCGTTTATCTGAAAATCAAAAACGCCTTTCTGCCCATGTGAATGATTGTTTAGAAATTATTGGTGAGACTCGTTTTTTATTAACAAACAGTGATCAGAAATTTATTGAACACACGCAAATACAACAAGCTTTAAATGCCCGCGAGGTACGTCATAGTCGTATTTCTGAAGAAATTTTAGAAGAAATGTTGGAAGGAACTATTTTGATTGATACCTCTGGGGATGCCATTGGAAAAATCAACGGGCTAACGGTATTGGAAATCGGGGGAAGTGCTTTTGGCGCACCTGCAAGAATTACCACGACAGTACACCCAGGTTCACGAGGTATTGTTGATATAGAACGTGAGGCAGAATTAGGGCAAGCGATTCATTCTAAAGGGGTGTTAATTTTAACTGGTTATTTGGGGCATTGTTATGCTCAACAATTTTCATTAGCGATTTCTGCCAGTATCGCAATGGAACAATCTTATGGTTATATTGATGGGGATAGTGCCTCATTAGCAGAACTTTGTTGTTTGATTTCAGCACTCACAAGAACCCCTATAAAACAAAGCTTTGCGGTCACAGGTTCAATTAATCAATATGGAGAAGTTCAAGCAATAGGCGGTGTAAATGAAAAAATTGAAGGTTTTTTTAGGTTATGTGATGCACGGGGGTTAACAGGTGAACAAGGGGTTATTATTCCCGCATCTAATCGGCGTAATTTAATGCTTAAGCAGGAAGTAATCGAGGCGGTTGAAAAGAATCTATTTAGTATTTATGTGGTGCATAATGTCAATGAGACTTTAGAGTTATTAATGGGAGGGGTTGCAGGATGCGTTGATGAAAAGGGCGAATATCCAGAAGGTAGTATTAATTTTAAAGCGATTTCGCGGTTAAAGGAAATTTCTGAAATCAATGATGACGATAAAGAATAATCATGACAATATTTAATATAACACATTTACAAACCGAACTTGATAATCAAAGTCCCCGAAAAATTCTAAGAACAGCCTTAGAACAATTTGATAATATTGCCATTTCATTTAGTGGTGCAGAAGATGTTATTTTAATTGATATGGCGTTAAAAATGAAAAAAGAAATACAAGTTTTTTCACTGGATACAGGACGATTACATCCTGAAACTTATCGTTTTATTGAACAAGTTAGAAAGTATTACCAAATTGAGATTGAATGTTTAAGTCCTAATGGGTCTAGTGTTGAGGCGTTAGTTAAAGAAAAAGGTCTGTTTAGCTTTTATGAGGACGGTCATCAACAGTGTTGCGGACTGCGTAAAGTTGAACCTTTAAAACGTAAATTATCTCAGTTAGATGCTTGGATTACAGGACAACGTAAAGATCAAAGTTTAGATACGAGGCAAGCAATTCCAGAAGTGCAACTTGATGAAGTATTTTCATTAGCAAATAAACTCCTGATTAAATTTAACCCCCTACTTAATTGGACTTCAGAACAAGTTTGGGATTATATTGAAGCGTATCAAGTCCCTTATAATCCTTTGCATCAACAAGGGTTTATTAGTATCGGCTGTGAACCTTGTACACGTGCGATATTACCTAATCAACATGAAAGAGCAGGACG
>CAYROI010000006.1:9420-24805 GCA_964425835.1 uncultured Methylococcaceae bacterium | reverse complement strand
TGAAACCTGAAACCCTATCGCTCTAATTTCATCAGCAAAGCTTTCTATTATTTCAAGTGGCATTTTTTTTAAATCACCTGCCTCAGGTTGAAATGATTCACGTGCAACCGTATAGAGCATAATATCACTTAATTCTGTCTGTTTTTTTAAATTCTTTAACAGCATTAGATAAGCTTGTTTCTCAAGCTCTAACAGCCCTTGATTACGATAACTAACGAGACAGGTTTGTAATTTAGTGTTACATAAATTTGTTGCAGTGATTAGATTTGTAAACTGAGTCTGTGGCGATAAAGCGGTATTATTAATTAAAGATAGTCCCTTGGACGTTGCGCTATCAAGCTTGAACCAGACTTCACCCTTATAATTATTGAGAATTTTCAAGCCTTGCTGTACTTCTTGGCGGTGCATTAAACTCCCGTTGGTAATTAAAACAAAGTTTGCTTGTGGAAAAACACCTAGCGTTGTGGCACACGCGCCAATGAGCTGGATAGCCCGCTTAAAACCTTTTAAACTGGTTGGTTCACCATTACCTGAAATTGCAATATCTTTAATTATTTGTTGTTGTTTAGGGACATTAAAACGTTGATAAAAATCTCCATGTAAAACGTCATTTAAAAAATAATTTAACTCTTTTTCCAATAAAGAAAAATCCATTTTAGGTGCTGCGCCTTTCTTTAAATCAGGCACTTGACAATAAAGACAACGCCAGTTACAAGCATTATTGGCATTAAAATTAATCCCTATTGATAAGCCGCCCGCGCGTCTTGAAATCACAGGGTAAATATATTTTAGTCCGACCACATCACGATTATGATCGGTACTCGTTAGTTGTTCTGGCATTTTAAAGTTAAAAAGCGGCTTAAATCATGCTATTCTACGCAATTGAATTTTCTTTATAAATAGTTTTGGAGACAAAAATGAGTGATAGAATCGTATTGCGTACAGGTGAAGCATTAGTTGCAGGTGGACCTCCAGGCACGGCGGCTGAACCTGAAATTGTCATTGGTGAATTAGATGGACCTGTAGGGACTGCCTTAGCAACACTGACAGGCGACCAAGCAAAAGGACACTCTAAAGTATTTGCTATTTTAAATACCGATATTCAAGTACGCCCTGTTACATTAATGGTTAGTAAAGTGACGGTTAATAATAGTCGCTATACTAATATTTTAATGGGAACGGTACAAGCTGCCATTGCGAATGGTGTTTTAGATGCAGTTCGTGCAGGGGATATTCCTAAAGAAAAAGCCAATGATTTAGGGATTATTTGTTCAGTATGGTTAAATCCTAGTGTTGCTAAAGATGATAATTTGGATCATCAAATTTTATTTGATATTCATCGTAAAGCAACGGCTTTAGCGATTAAAAAAGCGATGAATAATGAGCCTAGCATTGATTGGTTATTAGAAAACCAAGATAAAATCACCCATAAATATTTTCAAATGGGGTTGGACGGTAAAATTTAATCATCGTCTTAAGTTGGTTTGAAAAGCCTCGATGAGTTTATTGAGGCTTTTTTGTTTGAATAATACCTGAGAAAAAATATGAGTGAAGAAAGTATCATTGAGTTGGAGATTAAACTGGCTTATCAAGAAGACTTGTTAGAATCGCTTAATCATATTATTAGTGAACAACAGCGGCAAATTCAATGTTTGGAAAATTCTTTTACGGTATTACATCAACGTCAACAAACTTTAGCTGAAAGTATTGAATCAACGCAAGCAGATAATCAACCACCGCCACATTATTAATTGAACCTAGTGTAGGTGCGGATTTATTTGCATTGTGTAGACGAATCTGCACCTACAGTAGATTTTATAACTTAAATTTAGGCGTATTAAATGAGTAGTGAAACTAAAAAACAGGTTTTAACTAAAACAGAGGTTGAAAAAATCAATGCGTATTGGCGAGCGGCGAATTATTTATCTGTTGGACAAATTTATTTATTAAATAATCCACTATTACGAGAGCCATTAATACTTGAGCATGTAAAGCCACGTTTATTAGGTCATTGGGGAACGACACCAGGTTTAAACTTTATCTATGTTCACATGAATCGTATCATTAAAAAATATGATTTAGATGCGATTTATATTGCAGGGCCTGGGCATGGAGGACCTGGAATTGTGGCGAATACTTGGTTAGAAGGGACGTATAGTGAATATTATCCCGATGTTTCTGAAGATGCGGAAGGTATGCGGCGTTTATTTAAACAGTTCAGTTTTCCAGGCGGTATTCCAAGTCATGTTGCCCCTGAAACACCGGGGTCTATTCATGAAGGTGGCGAATTAGGTTATGCGTTGTCTCATGCTTATGGGGCTGTTTTTGATAATCCAGATTTAATTACCTGTTGTGTCGTAGGGGATGGTGAAGCGGAAACAGGACCATTAGCGACTTCATGGCATTCAAATAAATTTATTAACCCTATTTCAGATGGGGCAGTGTTGCCTATTTTACATTTAAATGGCTATAAAATTGCTAACCCAACTTTATTATCAAGAATCCCCCATGAAGAATTAGAAGCTTTGTTCGTGGGTTATGGTTACAAGCCATACTTTGTTGAAGGCTCTGATCCAGAAATAATGCACCAAAAAATGGCGATGACCTTAGACATCGTTATTGAAGAGATCAAAGCTTTTCAAAAGCAAGCACGTGAATCAGGTGTTGCTAATCGCCCGCAATGGCCGATGATTATTTTACGTTCGCCGAAAGGTTGGACAGGGCCTAAAACCGTTGATGGTTTAAAAACTGAGGATTTTTGGCGTTCACATCAAGTGCCTTTTTCTGCGGTACGGGAAAATCCTGAGCATTTAAAATTATTGGAAGATTGGCTTAAAAGCTACCGACCTGATGAATTGTTTGATGACGAAGGAAAGTTATTAGCCCAGCTTGCAGAGCTTGCCCCTAAAGGTACGCGTCGTATGAGTGATAATCCCCATACGAATGGTGGGATATTATTACGTAAATTAAAAATGCCTAATTTTGCAGACTATGCGGTTGATGTTCCAGCCCCTGGTGCAACTATTGCAGAAGCGACACGCGTACAAGGCACTTTTTTACGTGATGTTTTAAAACTCAATGACGATAGAAAGAATTTTCGTTTATTTGGTCCCGATGAAACCGCCTCAAATCGTTGGGGTGCAGCGTTTGAAGAAACCCCAAGACGCTGGATGGATCGCACGATTCCAGAAGACGATCATTTAGGGGTTGATGGTCGGGTGATGGAAATTTTATCAGAACATACCTGTCAAGGCTGGTTAGAAGGTTATTTATTAACAGGGCGACACGGTTTTTTTAACTGTTATGAGGCGTTTATTCATATTATTGATTCCATGTTTAACCAACATGCAAAATGGCTAAAAACCACCAGTCAAGAAATTGAATGGCGCAGACCTGTTGCTTCTTTAAATTATTTATTAAGTTCGCACGTTTGGCGGCAAGATCATAACGGTTTTTCTCATCAAGACCCAGGTTTTATTGACCATGTGGTTAATAAAAAATCTGAAATTATCCGCGTTTATCTTCCTGCTGATGCGAATACTTTATTATCAGTCACCGACCATTGTTTACGCAGTCGTAACTATATCAATGTCATTGTTGCGGGTAAACAGCCTGCCCCGCAATGGCTAGATATGGATGCGGCTATTAAGCATTGTACTAGTGGCATTGGTATCTGGGATTGGGCAAGTAACGATCAAGAAACAGGTGAACCTGACGTGGTGATGGCGAGTGCAGGCGATGTGCCGACTTTAGAAGTCTTAGCCGCGATTCAATTATTACGTGAATTATTACCCGAGTTAAAAATTCGGATGGTTAATGTTGTTGATTTGATGACCTTAACCCCCGCAGAAGAGCATCCCCATGGATTAAATAATAAAGATTTTAATGATTTATTTACGGCTGATAAACCTGTGATTTTTGCCTATCATGGCTATCCGTGGTTAATTCATCGTTTAACTTATCGTCGTCATAATCATAATAATCTTCACGTTCGGGGTTATAAAGAAGAAGGGACAACCTCAACCCCATTTGATATGGTAGTTATGAATGATTTAGACCGTTTTCATCTTGTGTGTGATGTCGTTGATCGTGTGCCTAAGTTACGTCAACGTGCCGCTTATGTGAAACAACAAATGCGTGATAAATTAATTAATCACCAGCGTTATGTTCGTCAATATGGTGAAGATATGCCAGAAATTCTTGATTGGAAATGGACAGGTAACCATTAAATAATAAGCTCAGACTTATGAGCGATTAACAAGCTCATAAGTCTTTATTTTTTAAATTTATTATGAAAATTCTCGTCATTAATTCAGGTAGTTCATCCATTAAATATGCATTGTTTCAATTTCCCTCTAAAAAATGTTTGCTTAAAGGGGTTATTGAAAAGATTGGTGAAAAAAAATCCTGCTACCAGTACCGCATTAAAAAACAGCCCTTACAGCAACAAGCTCTCAATATAAAAAATCACCAACAGGCTTTAAACCTTATTATTGAAACGTTAATTAAAATTAAATTGCCTCTAACACAATTACAGGGTATTGCGCATCGGGTTGTACATGGGGGAGAATTATTTCAACAACCAACGATTATTGATATAAAAACAATTGCGCAATTAAAAAAACTTATTCCTCTTGCCCCTTTACATAATCCTGCCAATATTTTAGGCATCGAAACAGCAATAAAGCTTGCACCGACATTGAAACAAATCGCAGTATTTGATACGGCTTTTCATCACCGCTTGCCAGACTATGCTGCGCGTTACCCTATTCCTGATAATTGGTATCAACAGCACAAAATTCGTCGTTACGGTTTTCATGGGACATCGCATCATTATGTTGCAAAACAAGCGGCGAAAATATTAAATAAGCCGTTAAAAAAACTAAATCTTATCAGTTTGCATTTAGGTAATGGGGCAAGCGTCTGTGCCATTCAACAGGGCGTAAGTATTGATACCTCAATGGGGTTCACCCCACAAGAAGGCTTGATGATGGGAACACGCAGTGGGGATATAGACAGCTCAATTTATCCCTATTTAGCCGAAAAAACCCACTTATCAGTTCAGGATATTAATCGAATTTTAAACCAAGAAAGTGGACTAAAAGCGATTGCAGGCAGCAATGATATGCGAGAGATTCATCAACGCATAGAAAAAGGTGATAAGAGGGCTAAACTCGCATTTGAAATGTGTTGTTATCGGATTAAAAAATATATTGGGGCATATTATGCTATTTTAGGTCAGGTAGACGCGCTCATTTTTACGGGGGGAATCGGTGAGAATGATGCCAAATTAAGAGCAAAATGCTGTTATCGTTTAGAACATTTAAACCTGTTGATTCATCCTAATAAGAATCAAATGCTCAATGGTAACAAGGGTGCGATTCATCGCGATCATTCTAAAACTGCTATTTTAGTCATCAAAACAAATGAAGAATTAGAGATTGCCCTACAAACAGTTGATTTATTAAGATAAATTAATAATGTAGCTTTGATAATTAAGCCAAGCTTATTTTTTTAAGTACTGTACAATCAAGTTACTTCGCCTCCCCCTTAATTCTGAATTAAGCGACAATCTGTAACCGTACTCTTCCCCCCGTAGTAGCAGTGTGAGGTAATTTTGTTAATTTATTAAAAACAGGCTTAGAAAATAAAGTTATTTTTTCAGGGACGCTTATTAATCCTAATAGATAGCAGGCATTATAAAAATCAATAACATCACTTAGTTTTTGTTGGCTGTGTTTTGCAATTTCAATAATATCCGCCGTATTATGATTCATACAAGTCGCAATTTCTAGATAACTTTTATTTTTACTGACCAATGAAATATCTGGCCAAGATTTTAAACTTACAAGCGTGTCTGGCTGATGATTTGTCATAAAACGACCTTGTGACGTGGTAATCGTTGCGTGCCAAAGTAAGTCGTTTAATGCTTTGGTTTTTAAACCAGCAACATATTGTTTTAACTCTTCTTCTAATAACTTTTTAACTTTAATCGCTTGAGGCACACTTAAAAATAAATCTTTTAAATCATCAATTTCTGTCGCACAAAAATAACAATTTTGTTCTGGTAACAGATAGATTACAATCTCATTTTTAAATTCGCAACGATAAATATGACCTGTCTTTAGACTTTTTTGAAGAATACTTAAGAAATAATTTTCAGGAACAAACAAATTAGTTTTTACCACTTTTAAAAGGGATACTTTTTTAGATGTGGTAATTTTTTTAGGCTTGGCATTAACTGAAAAACCCTCTACCGTAATTTTATTAAGTAAGGCAATTAATGCTGATCGCTGGGGTAAACGTGTTGCTTCCGTTAATAATTTCCAAGGGGTCTTTATATACCTTAGATTGACACTGTAGGCAACTAAAATCGCGTGTGGATATCCTGCTTGTATTTTATCCCATTGTGTTTGTGTTATGCTATTTTTACTTTGAACAAAAATAACTTGTGCTTTTTCTTTGTTGACAACTTCCCAGTCAGCATTAAGATTTCGTGCAAATAATAACAATATAGAAGAAAAAACTTCTTGTTGCTTATCGTTAAAATTAAAAAACGCTAATGTATTTTTTTTTAACATAATTTCACCCAACCTTTTTTGGTTTCACTCTACGTATAAACCCAGTTATTATAAGTAATTGATTGCATATATTCTGCGATTCTTATCACGCAAATAAAATAACCTTAGTTAACAAGTTTATCTTACCTTTAATCTATGTCAATTTAATGACAAGCGATCCTTTATTGATTTAAATAAAAACTACTAACGCTTTTTAAATTTTATGTTAAAATTAAGTCGTTTGTACTCTCAATTAGAAGTAACTTTTTTATAGAAATTATGTCTTATTAAATATAAATTTAGTTATACTATAAAAATGTACGAAAACTTATTAGGAGCAATTTTTGTGATTCAACAAATGGTGAGACATCATAATATTTTATCTATTATCGGTAATATTATTACGGTTAAAGTCACAGATGATAATGAAAATGCCAATGCAGTCACACGATTCGGTGACTTAGCCATAGTAGAGGATAGATTTAATTATTCATTAGCACAGGTTATCAAAATTGAACAGGAAGAAATTGCCTTACAGGTTTTTTCAGGTGCTGAAGGTATTTCAAATGCGGCCTCTATTCGGTTTTTAGGGGCGGCGATGAAGGTTACCTATTCCCCAAATATTTTAGGGCGAATATTCAATAGTTTAGGCGAGCCTATGGATGGCGGGTCTAAATTGGAACATGATCCTAAAGTGGCTATTGATGGTCCTTCTGTGAACCCTGTTAAACGGGTACTGGCCTCTAAAATGATTCGTACTAATGTACCGATGATTGATGTTTTTAATTGTTTAGTGGAAAGCCAAAAAATCCCTATTTTTTCTATCTCAGGCGAACCCTATAATCAATTTTTAGCGCGAATTGGTATTCAAGCCGATGCAGATATTGTTGTCTTTGCAGGGTTAGGATTAATTTTTGATGATTATTATTATTTTCGTCGTCAGTTTGAAGAAGCGGGTGTTTTTGCACGAACAGTTATGTTTTGTAATCTAGCGTCAGACCCGATTGTAGAACGACTTTTAGTATTGGATATGGCGTTGGCAGTTGCTGAGCGTTTTGCGGTTGAAGAAGGAAAACGAGTTTTGGTTTTAACCACAGATATGACCGCGTATGCGGATGCAATGAAAGAGGTCGGTATTTCGATGGAACGTGTGCCTGCAAATCGTGGCTATATGGGAGATTTATATTCACAATTGGCGCGAAGATACGAAAAAGCTTGCGATTATCAAGGGGCAGGCTCTGTCACCATATTATCCGTTACGACCATGCCAGGAAATGATGTAACCCATCCTGTCCCTGATAATACGGGCTATATTACCGAAGGACAATTTTATTTACATGATAATATGTTAGATCCCTTCGGTTCTTTATCTAGGTTAAAACAACATGTTATCGGTTCAGAAACACGTGAAGACCACTCACAAATTATGAATACGATGATTCGTTTTTATTCAGGGGCAACGGAAGCTGAACAAAAGTTAGCAATGGCGTTTGATTTATCAAAATTTGATGAAAAATTATTAAAATTTGGTCAGTTATTTCGTGCGCGTTTTATGCGTCTTGATGTTTCAATAGAATTGGAGGCTGCCTTGGATTTATGCTGGCAAACTTTAGCAGCGTGTTTTACAAAAAATGAATTATTAATGAAACAAGCTTTAATTGATAAATACTACCCTGTGTTATCTTCTAATGACTAGATTAGCCTACAGTAAAGCGTCTTTAAGTAAAATTAATACACAATTAAAACGCTATCAAAAATATTTACCCTCACTAGACTTAAAACGCCAGCAGTTAGCGGTAAAACGTAAACAAGCGCAGCGCGTATGGGAACAATCTGCTGTAGACATAGAAAGATATTATGCACAGATAGCGGCGATGTTACCCATGTTAGCAGAGACATCACTGAATTTAGATGGTTTAGTCACCGTTAAATCGTGGGTGATTGAGAATGAAAATATCGTTGGCGTACAGTTACCTGTCTTAAAAGAACTCAATATTGAGGTGCAAGCGTATTCCTTATTTTCTAAACCCCATTGGGTTGATGAATTGGTGATACAATTAAAAAAAATGATGCGCTTAGAAGTACAGCATCATCTTAATCAACAACGTATTGAAGCATTGGATAGTGCGGTTAAAAAAGTAACCCAGCGCGTTAATCTCTTTGATAAAGTACTAATTCCTCAAGCGCAAACAGATATTCGGAAAATTCGTATTTATTTATCGGATAGGGAGATTGCAGGGGTGGTACGTTCTAAAAACACGAAGCAAAAACGTTTGAAAATGAGAAATCGCTAATGAGTATTGTCGCTTTAAAAAAACTAAGTTTATGTGGTTTGATTAAGGAAAAACAAGCGGTTTTAGCGACCTTACAAGATAAAGGAATCGCTCATTTGATTTCTTTTCAAAAATCATCTCAAAAACAACAAGAACAGGCATTGCCTGAAGGTATGGCACAAGCGTTAACCGCATTAGCTTATTTACAGCAATGTGAGATAAAACGCCATCAAGTGCAGCATGTTAATAATTTTGATTTTAATGCAATTATTTCTGAGATACTGAAATTAAAAGAAAATTTAGCTGAACTGCATGAACAGCGTGAATTTTTAAAAGCACGTATTAAAGATGTCGCATTATGGGGGGAGTTTTCATTACCTAAGCCCTATGAGTTGGCGGGTTATCATTTATGGTTTTATATTGTTCCTAAGCGTGAGATGAAAAAAGTTTACGTGAGTGATTTAATTTGGCAGCGCGTTAATCAGAGTAATACGAAGGCGTATGTTGTGGTGCTATCTAAGGATGAACCGCCTAAAAAAAGCATGCCTGTGCCGCGTACGCATATGGGTAATATTTCCTTATCTAAGTTACAACAACAATTGGAAACTTTAGAATTAGCCATTGAAGATGTGTGTGCAGAACGAACCTCATTAACGCGTTGGATCAGCTTAATTGTTTCAAATTTAGCCGCATTTAGTCATCGCTCAGAATTAGAACACGCGTGTACGATAACGCGTGATGAAAGCGAGTTATTTATCGTGCAATTGTGGGTTGCAGAATATAATTTAAATGTTATTGATGATTTAATTAATCAGCATAAACTTGCTTGGCTCGTTGAATCGCCAGATGGTGTAGAGCAACCCCCAACCTTATTAAAAAATACACAAACTTTTGCAGGGGGGGAAGACGTGGTTAAATTTTATCAAATACCCAATTATTACGGCTGGGATCCTTCGATTATTGTCTTTTGTTCCTTTGCGTTATTTTTTGCCATGATTCTATCTGATGCAGGTTATGCGATGATATTTTTAGGTGTATTATTGTTTAAATGGCGTAACTTGGGGGCTTCTAAAAAAGGAATACGTTTTAGAATGTTATTATTAGTTACTTTAATAATATCACTTTTCTGGGGTATTTTAGCGGGTAGTTATTTTGGGGTTTCACCTGAACCAAATAGCATCATGGCAAGCCTTAAAGTAATTGATATGAATGATTTTGATTTAATGATGAAGCTGTCTATTTTTGTAGGGGTTGCACATATTGCCTTGGCGAATATGATTAAAGCCTATCAATTAAAGGCAGCAATTACTCGGTTTTCAGCGATAGCTTGGGCATTGGTGGCAATAGGTGGCTTTATGCTATGGTTTTCGTTAGAAAATAAAGGGTCGTGGCTTATGTTTTTAGCCTATGCGTTGTTAGGCATTGCAGGTCTGTTACTCTTATGTTTTAGTTCTGAAAGACAAGTAAAAACGCCTTTTGATGGATTATTAAGGATATTTGACGGCATTAGAAATTTATCTAATGTCACTAAAATATTTGGTGACGTATTAAGTTATATGCGTTTATTTGCCTTAGGGTTAGCAAGTGCTTCACTTGCGGTTACCTTTAATCAGTTGGCAGTGCAAGTCTATGATGCGATACCTGGGATGGGCTTATTACTCAGTATATTACTTTTAATTATCGGTCATAGCCTGAATATTATGTTGGGTATCATGAGTGGCGTTGTACACGGATTACGTTTGAATTTTATTGAATTTTATAATTGGAGCGTATCTGATGAAGGCTATCCATTTAATGTATTTTCTAAAAAAGAGGAATTTTAATGACTGACTTTATTATTGTATTGGGTTGGGTAGGGGTATTTTCACCGATGGCATTGGGCGCAATTGGTAGTATTATGGGCTGTGCAGTTGCAGGACAGGCGGCAATCGGTGCAATGTTAGATACAGATAGTGGTTATGGTCGTTACGTTGGTGTTTCTGCGATGCCATCATCGCAAGTTATTTACGGCATTGTGGTCATGTTTACTTTAAATAAGGGCGTTACTCCTGAATCAGCAAGCGGGTTATTTGCCATTGGATTGCTTTCAGGATTAGCTTTAATGTTCAGTGCGATTTATCAAGGACAATGCTGTGCGTCTGCCATTCATGCCTCAAAAACTAAACCTGAAATCTTTGGTTTGTCTGTTGCACCTGCCGCTATTGTTGAAGGGTTTGCAGTTTTTGCCTTTATTTTTGCATTAGTGCTTAGCGGTAGTATTCCTCAAGGTTAAAAAAATGCGTAATCAACAGACAGAAAAAACCTCATCTGGGGTTGAAGCTTTAATTAATCGTTTGCGTGAACAGGGCGTTGAAGCAGGTAAACAACACGCAGACAAAATTGTTCATGATGCTGAAAAAAGTGCTGAAAAAATTATTGCAGAAGCAAAAAAAGAAGCACAACTTTTAGTTGACAAAGCAGAACAAGAAGTTACCGCTTTACGTAATGGAGGAGAAGATGCGTTAAAACTTGCTACACGTGATGCCTTATTAAAATTACGAGATACGTTGTTAGGCTCGTTTAGTAAAGAGGTGCATCGAGTCGTTGGTGAAAAAATGGCACAAGAGGTTTTTTTAGAACGTTTAATCTTACAATTTGCCGCTAAAGTTAGTGATGATTTACATCTAAAAGAAAAAGAAAATATGCGTATTTTCTTGCCTAATAATCCAGTAGGTGTTGAAGATTTAAAAAATAATCCTGAAGAATTAAAAGTAGGAACACTAACCCATTTTACAGCCGCTTGTGCTGCAGAAATGTTGCGTAAAGGTGTCAAAGTTGAAGTCGCTGATGATATTACCAATGGGTTGTTAATTCGTTTAGATGATGAAGGGATGGTGGTTGATTTTAGTACGGAGACACTTTCTGCATTATTACTAGAACATTTACAGCCGCGTTTTAGAACCTTATTACAAGGGATTGTAAAGTGAGTTCTCAAACGGCATGTACTTTGTTAATTAGCCGTTTACCGCCGCATCCGCTATCGTTATGGAATACCCAATATAAACCTGTTTCTCGCCTGCATTTAGAAAATAGCCTGAAATTATTAACGGATAATGAAGCAAAACAGCTTAAACTAATAGAGCAATTAATTATTGACTCAAAACGTTTGCAACCGATCCCCCAAAAACATAAAGTCGATGCAATAATTGATCGTTTACACAGCCCATTAGCTAAAAAAGTGGTGCAATGGCATTTAGAATTACGCACGATTATTGCGGCATTACGGCAACGTCAATTAGAACGAGACAAACCTGAACCTAGAGATCAGTGGGGGTATGGTGATAGTGTCCCCGTGATTTTGAATAATTGGCAATTAGATGATTTTGGTCTAAGTACGCGTTTCCCATGGATTAAATCCGTAATAAAATTACTTGAGCAACACGATCCTTACCGATTAGAAAAAATGTTATTAGACTTAAATTGGCAATACTATACTCGTTTAGGTCAAGGGCATTATTTTGATTTTAATGCGGTGATTATTTACGTGCTACGTTGGGATATTGTACATCGCAGGACAACTTACGATGAACAAAAAGCATTAACACGCTTTAAAGTTTTACTTAATGAGGGTTTGGGTAAAACAATAAGTCATTAATATAAATAAATTTTGCTGAGAATATATGAAAAATACAACCATGGCTACGGCGCGTGTCGTATCAATACAAGATAGTTTGGTATCCATAGAAACATTGGCAAATAGTCAGCGACCTTTAACTAAAAATGAAGTAATTTATATTATTCCGACACGTAGTGATGCACAGCATACAGAAAGATTAAAAGCTGAAATATTACGTATTAATGGTTCAATAGCCGATGCACAAGTCTATGAAAGTACGGTTGGCATTAGTGTCGGTGATTTAGTTGAACAAAGTGGGGAAATGTTATCCGTAGAATTAGGACCTGGGTTACTGGGTCAAGTTTATGATGGGCTACAAAACCCACTCGATAAATTAGCCGATGAATATGGATATTTTTTACCACGTGGAGTTGCTTTTCCCGCATTAGATGAAAATACTCAATGGGCTTTTACACCGATTGTGCAAACGGGAGCCGTTCTAAAAGCGAGTATGGTGTTAGGCACTGTACCAGAACGAGGTTTTAAGCATAAAATAATGGTACCCTTTACTATTCAGGGTGAAGTAACGGTTACTTGGATTCAAGAAAGCACTGTGACCGTCAATGATGTTGTTGCTAAAATTCGTTTAGCTTCAGGCGAAGAAATTGAAATTTTTTTAAAACAGCGATGGCCAGTGCGTAAGCCATTACCTAGACTGTTATTAAAACAAAATATTATTCAGCGAGAATACCCCCATGAACCGCTGATTACGCATTTACGCTTAATTGATAGTTTTTTTCCGATTGCAAAAGGAGGGATGGGATGTATTCCAGGTCCTTTTGGTGCAGGTAAAACGGTGTTACAAAATCTTATTTCTCGTAATTCTGACGTTGATATTGTTATTATTGTTGCCTGTGGTGAACGCGCAGGGGAAGTCGTCGAAACGATTACCGAATTTCCAAAGTTAAAAGATGCACAAGGTAAAACCTTAATGGATCGTACGGTAATTATTTGTAATACCTCTTCAATGCCAGTTGCAGCTCGAGAAGCCTCTATTTACACGGGCATTACCTTAGGTGAATATTATCGTCAAATGGGCGCGAATGTTTTAATTATTGCTGACTCAACGTCACGTTGGGCGCAGGCAATGCGTGAAACTTCTGGACGGTTAGAAGAAATTCCAGGTGAAGAAGCCTTTCCTGCTTATTTAGACTCCTCAATCAAAGGTATTTATGAACGCGCAGGGGTTATTATAACGGCAGAAGGGACAGAAGGAACATTAACTATGATTGGGACTGTTTCTCCAGCAGGGGGGAATTTTGAAGAGCCTGTGACCCAATCAACATTAAGTACCGTTAAAACTTTTTTAGGCTTGAGTGCTGAGCGTGCTTATAAACGTTTTTATCCTGCAGTTGACCCTTTATTATCATGGTCACGTTATTTAGAACAATTAAAACCTTGGTACGTGGAAAATTTATCTAACGCATGGGTAACACATGTTCATGATTTATTAGCCCTATTAAAGACAGGTGACGATATTTTACAAATGATTCAAGTGACAGGTGAAGAAGGTGTGACTCTCGATGATTTTATTATTTATCAAGAAGCCTTGTTTTTAGATAATGTCTATTTACAGCAAGATGCATTTGATGCCGTTGATGTCGCTGTCCCCTTAACACGTCAACAAGAAAGTCTTGATATGATTGTTGACTTGGTCAATGCAAACTATGTTTTTCAAGATAAAGATACCGCACGGGATTATTTTACTGAATTGACAGGTTTATTTAAAAACTTAAATTATTCCGTACAAGCAACGAAAGAATATCAAATCTACTGTAAGAAAATTAAACAGCTACAACAAAGTGTCATTTAAATAAATACCTGCGATATTAAAATTCCCGAATCGCTATTAATTTACGCTTTAATTTTTTATCATAGCCATAAACATCATTTAAAAAAGTAACGCTCGCATCATTCATCGCCAGAACGGTACTGTAAAAGATAATCACAGGAATTTCTTGTTTTAATGTTGCGCGTTGAGAACCGCGTCCTCTGTGCATTGCTCTTTTTACTTTTTTAAGTTTCCAATTCAAAAGATAAGCGGCGAGATTTGCAGGTTTCGAGACGCGCACACAACCGTGGCTAAAATCGCGTCGTGTACGCTTGAATAAGCTTTTAGAAGGGGTATCATGCAAATAGATAGAATACTTATTAGGAAAGATAAATTTAACCAAACCCAAGGCATTACGTCCACCAGGACGTTGACGAACGCGATTACCAACAAGTTCCATGTTACGATTGGCTAAATAATTGGGATCGCGTTTCATTCCAGGGAACACCTCTTTTTTAAGAATGCTATAGGGGATGCCCCAATAAGGTCTAAACACAAGGTATTTCATTTTTGAGCTAAAAATAGGGGTTCTCGTTTTACTCGCCTTTCCAACAACAACCCGTATGCTTAAAGGTTTTATCTTGTTGTTTTTTAGCGAATTAAACGCCCATAATCTAAAGCTAGGCACATTAACAAAAATTAATTTATCTTCCTTGTAGCGAGGAAGCCAACGAAACCGCTCCAGTCCTAGTTTTATCTGTTCAATCCGCTTTGATAAGGGAATATTCAATTGCTTGACCGTTGCTTTGTCAATACGTCCTGTTACCCTTAAACGATGCCGTCGCTGAAAATGTTTTATTGCCTCACTCATTGCCTCATCATAAATAGGGTTATCTATCACCGCATTATTAATGCCTTCAATAAATTTAAAATCGCCTAAAGTAATTAGTAATTTACGTAATTTAATAACCTGATGGTTCTGTTGACCTTTTTTTAAAGTCCGAGGAAATTTAAACGCTAAGTGCGGATATTGATTATTTGCGCGTTGGTAATTGTGTAGTGCCTGTTTTAAATTTTTATAAAATTTTAGTTGAGGTTCAAAATCATTACTTAACTGTAACATCGT
>CAYROI010000006.1:0-9320 GCA_964425835.1 uncultured Methylococcaceae bacterium | reverse complement strand
CTATTTAATCCTTTAGTCTCTGCTGCAGCTAATAAAAGGAGTGCAACTTCTGTTTGTTTGCTATTTAACCAAATAAGTCGCTGTGCGGATAGCTGGTAAATTTCTTTAGTTGCTTTTTTTTCCTGAGGCACAAAGTCAATAAGACCTTGTAACATCTCGGCAATAATTTTTTCAGTAGCGGCACTATAATCAATCGCATAATTTATACTGCTATAAAATGCGAGTATCAAAGCAATACCAATGCGACTAATTTTTTTCATGAGAAGAACAAGGTTAAGACTGATTAAAAAAGCGTTGCAAATAAAGTCCAGTATGGGAAGTTTTATGTTTTGAAATTTTTTTAGGTGTTCCTTGTGTAACTAATACGCCACCGCCTTCCCCGCCTTCAGGCCCCATATCAATAACCCAGTCAGCAGTTTTAATAACATCTAAATTATGTTCAATCACAATCAGGGTATTACCGCGATCGCGTAATCTATGTAAAACGGTTAATAAATGCTTTATATCATGAAAATGCAGTCCTGTGGTGGGTTCGTCTAAAATATAAAGGGTTTTACCCGTATCTCGTTTAGAGAGTTCTTTCGCTAGTTTTACCCGTTGGGCTTCGCCCCCTGATAAAGTCACGGCATTTTGTCCTAAAGTGAGATAGCTTAACCCAACATCCATTAATGTACGCAATTTTTTTTCCAAGACGGGAACAGCACTAAAAAACTGTGACGCATCTTCGATGGTCATCGCTAAAATTTCATTAATATCTTTACCCTTATAACGAATTTCTAAAGTTTCACGATTGTAACGTTTACTTGCACACTCGTCACAAGGCACAAATACATCGGGTAAAAAGTGCATTTCTACTTTAATTAAACCATCCCCTTTACAGGTTTCACAACGACCGCCTTTGACATTAAAACTAAATCGTCCTGGGGTATAGCCCCGAGAACGCGCTTCTGGGGTTGCGGCAAATAATTCACGTATTGGGGTGAAAATACCTGTATAGGTGGCAGGATTTGACCGTGGCGTTCGTCCTATGGGACTTTGGTCTATATCCACCACTTTATCTATCTGTTCCAAACCTTCAATGGTTTTACAGGGCGCAGCTTGTACATTAGATTTATTCAGTAGACGTGCCGTATGACGATATAAGGTATCATTTACTAAAGTGGATTTTCCAGAACCTGAAACCCCTGTCACACAAGTTAATAAGCCAATCGGAAAATGTACATCAATATGTTTAAGATTATTACCCGAGGCTTGACGAATAATAATTTGCTTATTTTTATTAATTTTGGTTAATTTAGCGGGGATTTCTATCTGTTGTTGACCTGATAAATATTGTCCTGTCAGTGATGCCTGATTATTGATAATATCTTTAATTGTCCCTTGAGCAACAACATTTCCCCCATGCACGCCTGCGCCCGCACCTATATCAACGATATATTGTGCGGCACGAATTGCTTCTTCATCATGCTCAACGACAATCACGGTATTACCTAAATCTCGTAATTTAAATAAAGTGTTTAATAAACGTTGATTATCACGTTGATGCAATCCAATGGAAGGTTCATCTAAAACATACATAACACCCACTAATCCCGCGCCAATTTGGCTCGCTAAACGAATACGCTGCGCTTCTCCGCCTGATAAAGTATCGGCACTACGATCTAACGTTAAATAGTCTAAGCCAACATTGACCAAAAATTCTAATCGCGCCTGAATTTCTTTATTAATTTTTGCGGCAACTTCCCCTTTATGCCCTTCGATAGATAAGTTTTGAAAAAATTCTAATGATTTAGCAATAGATAAACGAGTTAATTCATGTAGCGGTTTATTATTAATAAAAACATGCCTTGCTGCGGTATTTAAACGCGCCCCTTGACAAACACCACAGGTTTTTTTTATTAAATAGTGTGATAATTCATCACGAACCGCTTGTGACTCAGTTTCATGATAACGTCTTGTCATATTAACAATAACACCTTCAAAGGAATGACGCTTAGTTACAACCTTATCTGTACCAGTATTCAATTGAAATCGAATTGATTCATCCTCACTGCCATATAAAACAAGGTTACGAATTTCAGGCGATAATTTTCTAAAGGGTTGCGTTATATCAAAATGATAATGTGCAGCGAGTGCAGATAAAATTTGAAAATAATAATTATTACGTTTATCCCAGCCTCGAATTGCGCCGTCTACAAGACTTAGTTGTTCATCATGAATAACCAATGAGGGATCAAAATACTGACTAACGCCCAGACCTTCACAGTTTGGACATGCCCCTTTTGGATTATTAAATGAAAAAATGCGGGGTTCTAATTCGCTTAAGCTGTAACCACATTGAGGACAAGCATATTTATCTGAAAAAATAAGTTCCGTTGATTCATCTATAGCGTAAACTTTAGCAATGCCATCCGCAATTCTTAAGGCAGTTTCAAAGGATTCTGTGAGTCTTAAACGAATATCATCACGGATTTTAAAGCGATCAACCACCACCTCTATAGTATGTTTTTTGCGTAAATCTAACTTAGGGGGTTGATCTAATTCATAAAGCGTGCCATTAATACGCGCTCGTAGAAAACCTTGGGCTAATAATTCTTTAAATAATTGTAAATGTTCCCCTTTACGCTGATTAATCACAGGTGCAAGTAACATCCAGCGTTGGTCTTTATTTTGAGTTAAAACCAAATCTACCATTTGACTTATCGTTTGAGCCTCTAACGATTCACTATGTTCAGGGCAACGAGGCGTTCCAACACGCGCATATAACAAGCGTAGATAATCATAGATTTCAGTAATCGTACCGACGGTTGAACGTGGATTATGGGAGGTTGATTTTTGTTCGATTGAAATGGCAGGCGATAAGCCTTCGATATGGTCAACATCAGGTTTTGCCATGACCGACAAAAATTGACGTGCGTAAGCAGATAAAGATTCCACATAACGTCGTTGTCCTTCAGCATAAAGGGTATCAAAGGCGAGTGAAGATTTTCCAGAACCTGAAAGTCCTGTAATAACAATTAATGCATTACGAGGTAAATTTAAATCAATGTTTTTAAGGTTATGTGTCCTAGCACCTTTAATACTGATCGTATCCATTGATAAAAAATTTGATAATTTAAAACAGCTCGGTAATATACGACTTAACGACACCTATGTCCAATCCGATTTTAGGCAATCTTTATTTTAGAGAGTAAAAATGCACGATACCTTAGCTTATATTAAAAAAAGTGGCGATTTTCCCACGATAAAACGACATCAACTAGAGATATTACAATTAAACTTGGGCTATTTATGTAATTTAAGTTGTCTTCATTGTCACGTTAATGCAGGTCCTAAGCGTACTGAATTAATGGATAGAGAAACCATTGATTTAGTTTTTAGTTTTGCCCTAAAACATGAAATTCATACGTTTGATTTAACAGGCGGTGCGCCTGAGATGAATCCTGAGTTTATTTATTTAGTTGAGCGAGCCACAAAAATAGGCATTAAAATTATTGATCGTTGCAACTTGGTTATTTTGGAAGAAGTAGGTTATGAAAATCTAGCGTTATTTTTTGTTAAACATAAAATTGAATGTGTCGCTTCTTTACCGTGTTATTTAGAGGATAATGTGGATAAACAACGAGGCACGGGAACATTTAATCAAAGTATTACCGCTTTAAAACGTTTAAATGCATTAGGTTACGGACAAAAAGACAGTGGATTAATTTTAAATTTAGTTTTCAACCCACAAGGGGCGACTTTACCCCCGCCACAACAAGCACTAGAAAAACAATATAAGTTGCATTTAAAAAAACTGGGCATTATCTTTAATCAACTTTTTACAATCACCAATTTACCCATTCAGCGTTTTGGGAGTTTATTAATTAGCAAAGGTGAGTTTGACGCTTATATGCAGTTATTAAAAGATAATTATCAGGCAAAAAACCTGTCACAATTGATGTGTCTTAATACTTTGAGTATTGATTGGCAAGGGTTTGTTTATGATTGTGATTTTAATCAAATGTTGCGCTTACCATTGGGGAGTAATAGGACAAAAAGAATACATATCAGTCAATTAGAAAATAGTTTAGAAAGTGAGAAAATTAATACTTTGGCGCATTGTTATGGATGTACGGCTGGGCAGGGGAGTAGTTGTAGTGGTGCATTAGGGTAAATGTTGTACAAAATAATTATATTATGATTTATAACCGCTCTAAATAAATTTTCACAAAGGCCTCTCCACGTAACCGACGTAGCCAAAGTTCCGTTTCTTCTTCTATTTTTCGACGGCGAATTTGTTCTTTTATTTGGTTTTTTCCAAATTCCCCTGTGTCATCTTGTTTTTTTCTTTCTAGTACCTGAATAATATGCCAGCCAAAGGGGGTTTGAATGGGATCACTAATTTCACCTGGCGCGAGAGCGTTCATCGCTTGCTCAAAAGCGGGAACTAAAACCCCTGATGTCACCCAACCTAAGTCTCCTCCCTTTAGAGCAGAGGTGGTGTCATCAGAGTGAGAACGTGCTAAAGTCGCAAAATTATCCCCATCTTTAATACGTTGTTTTAAACCGATTAATTTTTGTCGCGCGTCCTCATCATTCATCAATTCATTGGTTTTTATTAATATATGTCGTGCTTTAGTTGAGGTAACAATATGAGGTTCATCTAAGTTAATATCCCCTTTTAAGTCTAAAACCTTGATGATATGAAATCCGCTTGGGCTTCTAATAGGGTCGGGAATATCCCCTTTTGCCAACGTTGAAACCACATCAGTAAATATTGTCGGCATCTGTTTAATTGTTCGCCAACCTAGATCACCACCTGTTAATGCTTTATCACCTTCAGAAACACGTATCGCTAATTGTCCAAAATCTTCCCCTGAGCGTAATTCATTTACAATTTTATCGGCTTTAGCACGGGCTGTTTGAATTTCTTTGGCATTTGCACCTTCGGGTAAGGCAATTAAAATATGACCTAAATGATAGCTGACATTATCATTAACGCCTGAGCGCGTTTCTAAATAATGTTGAACTTCGCGGTCGGTCACTTTGATGCGATTAGAAATTTCGCGTAACCGAAGTTGTTCTAAAATAATCTCATTTCTAACTTTTTCAGCAAACTTCGCATAATCTAATCCTTGAGATTCAAACGTTTGCTTAAATTGCTGTAGACTCATTTTATTTTCTTTAGCAATATTGGCGATAGCCGCTTCTAGCATTTCATCACTCACTTGCGCGCCTGAACGTTGTGCTAATTGATGCTGCAATTTTTGCATAATCAATCGTTCTAAGACTTGCTTTCTAAGAATGGTTTCAGGCGGTATGGGCATTTGATTGGCCTGCATCTTTTGTGCAATAACAGCGACTTCTTGATTCAGTTCTTGATCAAGTATCACATCTTTTTCCACAATAGCGATGATACGACCAAGGGTTTCAGCGTTTAAATTTATGCTGAAAAAAGATAATCCCCAGATTAAACTCATAACAATTATTTTACGCATTTTTTTGTCTGTCTCTATTGAGGTTTTTCATAACCTGAAATATTTCGTACTAAGAACTCTTCCACTTTATCACCAAAACTACTCAGTCCTTTTAGTTCTAACTGCATAAAAATACCTGTTTGTAGTTTGGCTTGAGCATTGTTGCTAATGGCATTGATATATTTTCGTCCCACTAAACGAAAACGCCAACAACAACTTTCTTTTTCTATTCCGAAGAAACTTTCCTTGGTTACATTAAATTTTAAGGAATATTGCCAACGACCGACTGCATACCAGTTGTCATAAATTGGCCAGCGAAAAGAAACATCACTTTGAATCAGTTCATTTTGTCGATAATTATAACCTAGGTTGATAATTTGGTCGGGGCGGTTAATAAACTGTAATCGTGCATGTCCACGTGTGAAATCATTTGCATACGGATCCCATTGTATTCCTGTTGAAAATGAAAAATGTTGATTAAATCGTCCGCTGAGGTCTGCAACGACGCTAGAGAGTTTGTTAGTTTGAATGGCTTGACCTGGTATCGTCGCGGTTCTATCTGCAAAATAAAAAATTTCACCAATACCAAATTTTAAATATTCCATCCCTGTATTGGAATCAATAATCCGTGTACTTAATCCTACTGAAACTTGGTTGGCATTTTGTATTCGATCTAAGCCACTGTAATCGTATTCTCGAAATAAACTATTGTAGGTAAAATCATTAAGTGCGGTATCAAAGATAGGAATATCATCTTGATTGGTTTCGGGAATATATAAATAAAATACCCGAGGTTCAATCGTATGCAAAAGATCAGAATCCCCAAATTTAAATGCTTTTTCGAAAAATAAGCCTGTATCAATAGAGGCGATGGGTAATCCTCGGCTGATACTTGCTGATTTTCCAGCAACTTGATTACTTAATAAATATTGGGTGAATTGGTAGGATAACTTAGGGGTGATATAAGCCCCTGAACCAATCAGAGGTAAGCTGATAAACGGTTTAGTATTGATACGATGACCGCTGACACTATTAGAACGATAGAAATTAGTGTATTCATTATTGATGCCTAACTCAACAGGGATGTCAGTTTCAAAGGAATGCCCTAAATTTAAAGAGACTTGAGGAAGTTTTAAGTAAGGACGAAATGCTTTAGGAATCGTTCTATCAATGGTTTGATAACTTTCAAGGCGAGTTAAAAATGATAAGCCAGGGCGGTTATAACGCAGATCTGCACGACTTCTTACATGTCGTCTATCTGAAATACTTAAGGTATCCCCTAATTCATCAAGATAATCATCATCAGAAACATAGTTAAGATCTAAATCAGCCATTAAATTGGGTGAAAAACGCGTAAGATTAATTAATTTTCCATGAAATCTAGGTTTGTTGCGAAGTCTATCATAGGGCATAATTTCTAACCCAACTGACCCTGTGGTCATTTCCGTTAAATAACGGAAATCACTGCCTAACAAAAGTCCTCGTTTACTTAAATAGCGAGGACGTAGGGTCGCATCAAAATTTGGGGCTATATTCCAATAAAAAGGGATTTCTACATCAAAGCCATTTTCATCATTGGATCCCCAACTTGGAAATAAAAGCCCTGAAGCTCGACGATCGTCAATGGGAAAATTAATATAAGGCGTATAAAATAGGGGAAAGCCTTTAAATTCTAACCAAGCATCTGTTGCAGAACCTACGCCAGTCGTTTTGTTCATTTTAAAGCGATCGGCATGAATGACCCAATCTTGATTGCCTGGACGACAGCTGGTATAGGCGGCTTCTTTATAATGCGACAGCATGTCACTGTCCCGATAGGCAACTTTGGCACTGCCACGAATAGGGCCATCAAGCGAAACAAATAACGTATCACGTAAAACAGATTGATCGGTTGCAAAATGCAGTGAGGCACTGTTACTGAATAAGGCTAATCCCTCTTCACTATAATAAACTTGACCTTGCGTATCCATCATGTCAGAGATGGTGTCATAACTTGCCATATTAGCGCGTAAGTGTTGATCGGCACGTGACATTTCGACATTTCCTGAAAAACCTGTAATTTCACCGTCTAATAGTTCGGAATAATCGGAGGTAATATCTAAAGGGGTTGTTTCTCTAAGATGTTTTTTTGAAATCTGGCGTTTTATACTGGGCTGATGACTATCGCATTGCCCCCAAGGATCATCAGAAAATTCTGCGAGTAAATTTTTAAATGCACTTTCTTGCTGTCGACTAAAAGCGGGGTCTAAGAACCCAATGCCGCTTTCATAATCTTCTTTAACAACTTGTAGTTTCCCTTTAGGATCTACGCCTACCAATTGGCAATCCCAATGATTATCTTCTTCAGAACTCGGTAAACAATTCCAACCCTCAGGGTTATTAGTGGTTTGTTTTGGCGGGGCTACAGCAGGGGCATTCATCACTGCATTAGGGGTAACTACTGCAGAAATTGGCGCAGGATCTTCAGCCAACTTTACCTTAATTTCTTTTTCAGTTTTTTGTAGGGGGCGTTGTTGTTTTTGAGATTTTTCAGGTAGGGCAGGGGCGGTTTCTATTTTAGGGGGTTGTTTTGTTGAAGAAAACGGCTTAGCAGGTCTTTGTTTTTCACTAGGACTCGATTGAGGTTTAGGCTGTCCCGTCACACAAGACCACTCACCTGCTTCATTTTTCTGGCAATTCCAGTCAGCCGTTGTCGCTAGGCTAAACGGTGCATACACAAAGAGAGAAATAACAAAAATATGACGGTTCATGGTTGGTTTTATAGCGCAATAACGCAAAAATCGAATAGAATGTGAACCCGCTATTCTACCTTAAATTTAATTAGACTTTTAATAAAAGCCCCAAACTTTATGATAACTTCCGATAAACGAGCGATTGCACTCTTAGATTGGCTTAAAAATGAGACTGCTTTAAGTGTGCATTCTTTAGTGTTGGCTTCAAGTGATGCCAGCTTTAGACGCTATTTTAGGGTAACTGACCCGCATAGTTCCTACATTGTTATGGATGCCCCGCCTGATAAAGAACCGATTGAATCTTTTATTCATGTCGCTGCGCTATTGAAGCGTTCAAATGTTTATGTTCCCACAATTTATTATAAAAATTTGCAACAGGGCTTTTTAGTTCTCGATGATTTTGGTTCACGTTGTTTATTGGATGTATTAACAACAGACAATGCTGACTTATATTATGGTAATGCGTTAAACGAGCTTTTTAAATTGCAAGTGAATACCTGCATAAAAAATGCTAATTTACCTGATTATAATCAGGCGTTACTTGCTGAAGAATTAGCCCTGTTTTACGATTGGTTTATACAAAAACTACTCGGACAAACTATTCCAGAAAATAGACAGCAAAACTTAAATACCTTACTTATTGATTCTGCATTAGTACAGCCGCAAGTTTGCGTACATCGAGATTATCATTCACGGAATTTAATGGTTGTAGATGCCAAAACCATTGGTGTTATTGATTTTCAAGATGCGGTAATGGGGGCAATTACTTATGATTTGGTTTCTTTATTACGTGATTGTTATATTTCATGGTCAGAGCAACAATTAAACACATGGCTTGTTCACTATTATCAGCGTTTATTTGACGATAAAATGCTTAGTGTTTCTTTTCCAACGTTTAAGCGTTGGTTTGATTTAATGGGCTTACAACGGCACATGAAAGCGATTGGCATTTTTTCACGCCTACATTTGCGCGATCATAAATCCGCTTATTTAAACGATATTCCAAGAACCATGGCTTATATAGAAAAAATTAGTCAAAATTATCCCGAATTAGAAGCATTTTATCACTGGCTTAAGCAACACATTCTCCCTACTTATCAACAAAAATTATGAAAGCAATGCTATTAGC
>CAYROI010000005.1:40547-48911 GCA_964425835.1 uncultured Methylococcaceae bacterium | reverse complement strand
AAAATATAAAACTTATTTTCCATAAATGATTAACTAATTTTATGATGGTAAACCCATTCTAAAACAGGTTTATTATTCAATAAATGCTCATCAATAATTCTATCTAATTTATCCGAGGTAACATGGTAATACCAGATTCCATCAGGTTGTATGCAAACTAAAGGTCCTGATTTACAAGTTCCAAAACAGGTTGCACGCGTTTTTTTTACTCTTAATCCCCCCTGATCTAATCCTGCTTTTTTAAATTTATCTTTTAATTCATCATAAAGAGCTTGCCCCGCGCTATTTTCTGTACACCGATCTCCTACGCAGACTAATATCTGACGGTGATAATCCATCATTTTAGGTTTAATTAGTTCAGTCATTTATTGATTTCCTTTTTGGCTTAAGTCATTCCAAGCATGATGGTAATGCGCTAATAATTCGGGGTTAAATTGTCCTTCTTGTTTCATTAATGAAACTCGAAATATGAGTCTCCCTAAATAATCAATAAAATTCACACTATAACTATGCTGTTCTCGGCTGGAAAAATAGGCAGCTTTCACGTTTCCCCAATTAATATGGCAATGGAAATGCGGGTTTTCAATATTTAACCATTCGCCCCGATGTTTAAATTCATCGGCTTGTAAAAATAGTTCTGTGACTGTTCCCGCTTCCGCACGGACAATGCCGCGTAATTTTCCCCAATTTTTAGCCTGTTCTAAAATATCATTTATTTTATCATCAGTAATTTTAATGGCTTTATAATCACCTGCATTACCACTAGTAATAGCCTCAAGTACTTCCCCTAATGAGACCCCAAAATAATCAGCAACTTTTTCTAGGGTCTTTACAGGGTTTTCTGATAAATAATGTCTTAAGCAACTTTCCCAACCTTCTAATCCCATTGATAAGGAACGTCCTGCTTGTTCACCTGCTTTGGTTTCGCCCGTTAAAGTTTCATATTTATTTGCGTAACCTCTTGGGGTTATCATTAATCCCTGTTCAATATAAGTAGATGCGTTACCAATTAAAACCGTGGTTAGCATGCCAATATCACAGTCTGACATTTGATCTAAACGAACTAATTGAATTGCTTGACGGCGGCGATAAGCAGATTTAACAATGGCAACGGGAGTTGCTGGGCTACGGTAGTTTAATAATATTCTTTGTGCTTCAACAATTTGTTGAACTCTACGACCACTTTTGGGATTATAAAGTGCAACAACAAAGTCCGCTTTTGCTGCCGCCTCTAATCGTTTTGAGATAACAGGCCAAGGGGTTAATAAATCGGATAAAGAGATTGAACAAAAATCATGAGTTAAAGGCGCGCCGACTAGTGATGCACAGGCAGATAGCGCTGTGCTTCCTGGGATAATTTCTACGCTAATATCACTGTCAGGTGTCCAGCCTGATTTTAATAAAACTTCATAGGTAGGGCCTGCCATGCCATAAACGCCAATATCACCTGATGAAATTAAGGCAACTTTTTTACCTAATTTAGCATGTTCATAAGCTTCAATGCAGCGATCAATTTCTTCAGTCATGCCTTTTCTAATGACTTCTTTATTGACTAATAAATCTTTGACTAGTTTAATATAGGTTGTGTAACCAATGACGACATCAGCATCACTAATTGCAGCTTTTGCACGATAACTCATGTGTTCTTCAGCACCTGGACCAAAACCCACTAGATATATTTTTCCACTCATTTTATTTTCTTGGTTTGATGACAATTGAAACCGTGGCATTTTTATTATCTGTACCACGCATTTTAAATTTTTCTACAATTAAAGATTCTTTGGTCGTATTTGCTGCTAAAAGGGCAGCAGCTTCTGATACCGAGGGTGTTCCCATATATTTCATAACAATCGCAGAAGGACTAGGGACATCAACTTTTGCCAATTGCGCTGCTGAATAAAAAGTCAAAGGGCATTGATATTTTTCCGCACATTGCAGTAACCCTTGTTCATCATTTTTTTTATCAATGGTAGCAAACTCAATCATATCATCTGAAGATAAGTTAGCCGATTGTAGGGCTTTGTTAATAGCGGTGTTAATGGTTTCTAACGATGTTCCTCGGTCACAGCCTAAACCTAATACCAATTTCATAATTATTTATCCCTAGGTCGATAAACCACTAAACGTTCTTCTAATGATTGCCAAAGTTTATCCGATATTTTACGATTAGTAACCCAGAGTATGGCTTTATATTTATCCAGGTTTACGTCTTCAAAACGATCAAAAATATGAATCGTTTTTGGTAACGGGGTAGGGCGTGTCCACCAGTTTTTTTCCCCACTTTCTTGTACAAAAGCAATTAGTTCTTCATTAACCACATGGGCAGAAACACGGGTAATATTAATTTTAGGGGCTTCAATTGTCCAGCCTAATTCACGCCCTAAAATATCAACTGGGATGGTTTTCCCGACATCAGAGGCGGTGGTTAAAACAGGCGTTGCCTGTAATAATTGGGCAATTTTTTCAGCATAAGCATTTGCACCACCCACATGACCTGATAGAACAGGAATAACAAATTGTCCTGCATCATCAACCACAATAATTCCTGGGTCTTCGTCTTTAGATTTTAGGTGAGGGGCGATTAATCTAACCACAGCACCTAAAGAAACAAAAAAGACAACTTGGTCATATTCAGAAAATAGTGCGGCTATTTGATGGCGAAACGCACCTGTGTAATGATGAACGGGATTATTTATACCTTCAATCAGGGGGTGAAATTTTTCAGCAACAAGCACGGTTGCATCAGGGAGCTGATTGGCTAATGATTTAACTTGGTTTGCCCCATGTTTAGTTATGGCTACAAGAATTATTTTGGGATTAATAGACATTATAATGCGAAAGATGAAAAAAAAGTTATTATAACCTAGTATTTTAGTAGGAAATAGATGGCAATGTTTTTGCCAGTAAATATAGTGGCTAATTATAATCCTTAACGTTATAATCAGCCATTTAAGGGCTTGAAAAATAATTATTTATCATGAAATTATTACCCAGATTAATTGCAGCGGTTGTTAAAACCATTGAAGATAATTCGGATGCAATAACGGCTTTAGATCAAGCAATAGGCGATGGCGATCATGTTATTAATTTACAACGCGGTTTGGATGCTTTAGAAAAACAAACAGCAAAATTAGCTGCGCTTTCTTGGAATGTTGCTTTACAAAGTGTCGGGATGACTTTATTAAGTACGATGGGAGGAGCTTCGGGGTCATTATTTGGCACTTTATTTCTTAGTATGAGTAAATCGGCTAAAGGGCAGGATTTGAGTTTAAAAACTTTTGCTAATGCTTTTACTGCAGGTGTTGATGCGGTTAAAAAGCGGGGTAAGGCGGATGCGGGTGAAAAAACGATGTTGGATGTATTAATTCCCGTTGAAAAAGCTTTGCAACAAGCGATTATTGATAAAAAATCATTTGAAGAAATCTTGACTATTCTTGCGGATACGGCAATAACAGGCGTTGAATCGACGCGTAATATGGTTGCAACGAAAGGACGCGCCTCTTTTATGGGAGAACGGTCACAGGGACATATTGATGCAGGGGCCAAAACCAGTCAATTAATGATTTGTGCAATTGCTAAAGAATTAGAACAATTAACTCTTAATTGAATGTTGCCACCGCTAAGTTTATATATCCATATTCCTTGGTGTATTCAAAAATGCCCTTATTGTGATTTTAATTCACATGCGATTAAGACAGCATTACCAGAATCGCATTATATAAAAGTTTTGTTAGCTGACTTAGCTGCAGATATTGAACGCTTTGAAATAACCCGACCTATTGAAAGTATTTTTATTGGGGGGGGAACGCCAAGCTTATTTTCAGCGGCAAGTATTGCTCAATTATTAACGGGGGTTTCTAAACTGCTTTCAATAAAAGAAAATGCTGAAATTACTTTAGAAGCTAATCCTAGTAGCGTTGAAAGTGCAAAGTTTCGAGCGTTTAGAGCGGCGGGCGTTAATCGTCTCTCGATTGGTGTACAAAGTTTTAATACGTTTCATTTAAAAAAGTTGGGGCGGATACATGATCGTCTACAAGCATTGAAAGCCGTTGAAATTGCTAAGATTTCAGGGTTTGATAATTTTAATTTAGATTTAATGTTTGGGCTACCAGAACAAACAGAAGCGCAAGCTGTGGCAGATATTAATCAGGCAATCGCCCTTAAGCCGAGCCATTTGTCGCTATATCAATTAACCTTAGAACCCAATACTTATTTTTATAAATTTCCGCCTAAATTACCCCAAGATGAATTGATTTTTGCGATACAAAAAAATTGTCAACAAATACTTGCAGCACAAAATTTTAAACAATATGAGGTTTCAGCTTATGCTAGACAAAGTTCTCAATGTAAGCACAATCTTAACTATTGGCAGTTTGGTGATTATTTAGGGATTGGTGCAGGTGCGCATGGTAAAATTAGTCAACAATTACCGAACCGAATTTATCGAAGTTCAAAAATAAAAAATCCTCAGCTATATTTGGAAAACATAAGGGCGACGACACAACCTATTTTAATAGAAGCACTACCATTAGAATTTATGATGAACCAGCTACGTTTAAAACAAGGGTTTTCCATTGAAAGCTATCAAAAAGTGACAGGTTTATCGAAAACGACTTTAGAGCCAGCACTGACCGTTGCGCTTAGTCAAAAACTGCTATGTGAGCGACAAAAAACCTATTTTTGTACAGAAAAAGGCTGGAATTTTCTTGATACAGTTTTAGAAAAATTTATTCCTTAATTTTTCGGCTATAATAGTGACAATTTTTCTTAAAAAAAATAATTATGCTGGATTATCAAAAACAATTTATTGAATATGCACTTGAATGTGGTGTACTTAAGTTTGGATCATTTCAACTAAAATCGGGACGAATAAGTCCTTATTTTTTTAATACAGGATTGTTCAATACAGGGGCAAAACTTGACAAATTAGGTCACTTTTATGCACAAGCATTAATTAAATCAGCTATTAAGGTTGATATTCTTTATGGACCAGCTTACAAAGGGATTCCTTTAGTTAGTACAACTTCAATGGCTTACGCAAGATTTCAAGGGAAGGACATGCCCTTTGCATTTAACCGTAAAGAAGCTAAAGACCATGGTGAGGGCGGGGTTTTAGTCGGAAGTCCTTTACAAGGTAAAGTCGTTATTGTTGATGATGTTATTACTGCGGGTACATCGGTTCGAGAATCCGTTGAAATTATCACCCAAGCAAATGCTATGCCTTCTGGCGTACTTATTGCTTTGGATAGGGAAGAAAAAGGGAAAAATACAGGCTCTGCAACGCAAGAAGTTGAACAGCATTTTAACATTCCAGTTGTTGCTATTATCGGTTTAGCTAATATTATTGAATTTTTAGAAATGACTGATGAGAATAATGAACAACTTGCCATTATTAAAAACTACCGAAAACAATATGGGGTTTGAGGACAATCCTTTTCAATAAAACGGTTGATATTCAAACAGCTTTTAATATTTTAGTCTACAATAGATTGTTATAATGATCACTTTTGTTCATCTTATAAATAGTGCTGGTTAGGAAAAAAGGTTTGCCATGGGGAATTTGAAATTCAAAGAACAGTTGCATGAGTACGCGCAATGGCGTGAACAATTAGCGCGTTCTATCGAAATGTATCGAGAGTGGCGGCGGCGTTATGGAATGAGTGACGTTCATAGCACTGACACTTTATTGAATATTCTTAGTGGTTTGGATAATGATAGAATTACGCTTGCCTTTGCAGCAGAATTTTCACGTGGAAAAACCGAGTTAATTAATTCTTTATTTTTTGCAGAAACGGGTGTTAGGCTATTGCCTTCCTCTCCTGGACGCACCACGATGTGTCCTACTGAAATTTTTTATGACAAAAAAGAAGGCGCGTACATACGGGTTTTAGATATTAGTACAAGACTTCAGGATTTATCCTTAATAGAGTACAAGCAAAAGCCTGAAAAATGGAAACATATCTCTTTAGAGGGAAAAAGCCCAACACAAATGCAAGCCGCTTTTAAGCTATTGGTTGCTGTTAAAACTGTGCCTGTTGATATGGCGGATAAACTGGGTTTATGGAATGAGCATGAAGCGGCTGAACAGGGACTGTCTAATGCGACTGAGGTTGAAATTCCTTGTTGGCGACATGCGTTAATTAGTTTTCCCCATCCTTTATTAGAGGAAGGTTTATCTATTTTAGATACCCCAGGGCTTAATGCGTTGGGAACAGAACCTGAACTAACCTTAAGCATGTTACCGAGTGCGCAGGCGATTATTTTTGTGCTTGCGGCAGATACGGGCGTAACTAAAAGTGATCTTGAAATGTGGCGAAATCATATTTGTAGTGCGCGTAATAATAAGCAAGGTCTTGCTGTGGTGATGAACAAGATTGATTCTATGTGGGATGATCTTGCGGGTGAGACAGGTTATGAGCATGCAATTAAAAAACAAATTACCAGTTCGGCTTCTATTTTAAAACTTAGCGAAAATTTGATTTTCCCCGTTTCTGCAAAACAAGCTTTATTAGCAAAAGTAAAAAAGAACAAGGCTTTATTGGAACGAAGTCGCTTAAAAGGCTTAGAACATTATCTTTCTGATGATATTTTGAAACAGCGTAGAAAGATTTTAATGGCGACCATTCTTAAAGATATTGGTTTTTTAATTAATGAGTCTTCAAGTTTAACCGATTCAAAATTAGTTAATGCGACTAAGCAGTTGGATGAATTTAAGAAAATTGATTTTGAAAATAAAGATATGACAGGTAAGTTAATGTCTGAGACGCGAGATAGGCAAAAAGCTTATGCTTCAAACGTTGAAAATTTTCAAGCAAGTCGTCGTGTTTTTACGGTACAGGCAAAAATTTTAATTGAATCCTTTGCAAAAGAAAAAATTGAAATTATTATTCATGAAACCAAAGCTGAAATGAGTAAAAGTTTAACAACTTTTGGAATGAAAAAGAGTATTAGTAAACTTTTTGATGATTTACGTGATTTATTACAAGATTCAATTGATATTACTAATGAAACCCGTCGTTTAGTCAAAGCCATTCACAAAAAGTTTCATGATGAGTATGGTTTTAAAGAAATTGAACCTAAATTATTTTCAATTAAACAATATCAAGATGAATTAGAATCTATTTTTGCAGATGGTGAAGCTTTTAGAAGTAGTGCAAAAACAACCATGACAGAGCAAAGTGTGGTGGTTAATAAGCTTTATAGTACTTTGATTGCAAAAGCGAGAAATATTTTAAAACAGGCATATAAAGATGCATTAACATGGAGCAATGGAGTTTTAGTTCCCTTAATGCACCAAATTAAAGATCATAAGAAACAAATTGAAAGTCGCTTACAAATGTTGAAGAAAATTAATGAATCAAAGGGGAGTGTTGCTGAAAATATTGCCCATCTTAGGTCTGAACTTGAACCTTTGAAACAACAACGAAAAGAGTTGGCGTTTATTGTTAAAGAAATGCGAATAGAAGCTTTTCAGGAAAAAGAGAAAGCCTAAAATATTGTTGGCTATTTTTTTATTTTTTTTTACAACCTCGAATCATTTCTCCACGAATACGATGAGGATTTTGAATCATCAAAAGGGACAAATAATTAACTTTTTCTCCTTTTAAATTTTCCACATCATAAATAATTCGCTCTTCAGTTGACCCTGCTTTTTCAATAAAATAACTTTTTTCTAATAAGTTTTTATTTTTTAAAAAAACAATGAGATCATCTAATATTGGTTTAACTTTTAATAAAACCAAAGTATCAAAATCATCTAATAACGATTCAATCATTTTAATTCCATAACCTGCGGGTATAATAGCCACCGTATCATCGGTATCAGCAAGCGGTATTTTTGCACAAGCGGCTGCAGCATTAAAAGAAGTAACGCCTGCGATGGTTTCAATTTCGATGCCTTTATCTAATCCCTGTACCGTTTTTGCTAAATGTTGAAAGGTTGAAAAAGTAGATGCATCGCCTTCGACTAAAAACACCACGTCATGACCTTGTTGTAATATGTCTATGACAGTTTGCGCGGCTTGTAACCAATATTTAATTAAAATTTCTCGATTATGCGTCATGGGAAAAACCAGCGCTTTACTATTCTCAGGTAAACTTAATCCTGCTTCCAGCGCAATTTTTAAGGCGTAACTTTCGCCATTTTTCTTTTTAACAGGATACATCCAGTACGCATTAGATTGTAATAATGCCCATGAACGGCGGGTGATTAGCTCAGGATCACCCGGCCCTAAAGATACCCCATAAAGTTTACCGTTCATGGTTGATCTCGTTGTGCAGAAATAATCCATACGGGATTTTCAGCCTGCATTCGATTCATATGTAAAATAGCTTGGCTACGTGAGGCTTGTATTTGTACTGCGT